>JBDRQW010000001.1:0-16780 GCA_043826085.1 Candidatus Beckwithbacteria bacterium
CACCCCGGGGAGTAAACAACCTGCCTACCGGCGAGGCAGGGTTCCACCCCGGGGAGTCAATCAGTTTGTTGGCGATGAATTGTTTATTAATAATGGTAGTGAAATTTTAAGGATTAAATTAAAAGGCAGTGGTTTGTGGGAGATAGGAGAGAGAATTGAGTTGAAAGATGTAGTGGTGGATAAGGTGCTGGGAGAGATTGAGTTTTAATTAATTATCAACCAATCTATTTTTGTGGGATTGTTGACCGGGTAGTTTAGGAATAAGGTAAAGTTATTTTTATCAGGATTTTTGGTGATCCAGTATTTGCTGGCTGGTTTGTAGTCAGAGCCAAAGGTAATTATAACTTGAGAGGTGTTGGTGAGGTCGTTTGAGTCGATAATAGCGTGATTCATACCGGCAGAAACAGTAGCCGAGCCGGAAGCTTTTAAGTTGAGTTTGTTGAAGCTGGCAGAGCCGGAGGCATTGATGGAAGCAACTTTATTATTGATTTGGTTATAAATAGAAACCGCGGATTCTGAGGCGATTTTGATGTCTAAACTTTGGCCTAGCGGTGAAGTAATTTCCGAGGCAATCAGAGTACCGGTGACAGTAAGGTTTCCATTGATAATGATATTGCCGGTACTATCCATAATCATTAAACCGGCGAGAAAATTAATAGCGCCAACGCCTGAGGGTTGAAGATAGAGGGTGTGGTCACATGCTGGTTCGGAACCAGTATGTGATGTGCAGAGAGAGGAGATGGAGTTGGTAGAAAAAGTGTTGGTGACATTGAGATTGGTAATAATGGCAGTACCCATGACGGCTAAGTAATCGGAAAAAAAGCCAAAGTCAGCGTTGATTGAGGCAATGTCTAGGTTGGCTGAGTCGCTGGCTACGTAAGGGGATGATTCTGGTTCCGAACCATCAGCGGTCTGCAACGAAGCTAATAGCTGAGAGTAAGACGGTTCGGAACCTTTAAGCACTGGCGTGGCCGAAGCGGTGGCGGTTTGAGTCTCGTATTTGTCAACTAAATCAGCGATTTTATCTTTGATGTTGTCTATAGTCCTTGAATTGATTTTGTTGGCGGTGAGTGTACCGGAGATTGAAGCTGATCCATGGACTGTAAGTTCCACTCCGGAGTGGAACTGTTCGGAATCAATGACAACCGGGCCCTTAATAACAATTTCGCCGTTATTGGTTAAGGGTGAGATCAAGTTGGTGACTAATTTTTCAGCTTCGATAGTGGGACTTAAAAATCGTTGTTCAAGGCTGGTAATTCGATCGTAAAGATCAAGAATATAGAGAATATTTTCTTCGGTTTTTTCTAAAATATTTAAGATAACAGCAGAAAGGTTAAGCCCGGTTTGGTTGATTTCATCTCGAGAGGGTACTCCCGGAAGATGGTGATAAGTAGAGATAAAATCTTGCAAGGAAATTGGGGAGAGAAGTTGATAATTGTCTTCAAAAACATAGTCAGGAACATCCAGAGTAGTGCCGTCACTGATAAATGAGCCGGTAGCATGAATATTGCCAATTACTTCCAGTTTTTCGGTTGGGTTGGTGGTGCCGATGCCGGTATTACCTGAAATATAGGTATTGTGGGCAATAATGCCGTTGCCAACAAAGTTGTGGGTGTTTTCTACTTCTATATCCCAAACTTGCTTTTGGCCAACGTATTTGATGGAGAGGATGCGGGAGAATTTAATTCCATTCCCATTAAGGTCTGACCTTTCGTCTGCCGACGAGCCCTTCTCGAGTTGCACTCGGGAATTCCTTTTAAGGTCAGACCTTGTGTCGTCTTCAACAACCGCAATTTCGTCACCGGGATTAAGATAGACGACTTTAGTCCACTCAGTATTATTCGTGGTAAACCACTCGGCATTGCTCGTGGTAAACCACTGGTCGTTTGACAATGGTTGATTTTCGTTGTTATGATTATTATTAATGGAACTGTATTTGAATTCATCCCAAGTTAGGTCTTTGTCTGAATTTTCATCTAATATGGCGGTGGCTTGGTTCGTGGCTTCATTTGTTAGTCCGCCGGAGGTGTTGGTATCGTTGAAGTTTTTTGTGTATGGTATACTGTCTTTATATAGCTCGTTAGTTTTATTGAAAGGAGCAAAATGATTAATGTTGATTCTTTGAATTTGGCCAGTATTTCTTGGGGGGTTTTGGTTATTGCTTTTTCTTTGATGATTCTTACCGGTAAGATTAAGTTTAAGAAGTAGGCTTGATTGTTGTTTAACTAAATACGGGTGATTTCCGGTTGTTGTAATAGTTTTGCCGTCTTCGGTGGTGAGTTTATAGACTGGTTGAATACCCATATCTAAAAGGCCTTTAATTGGTTGGAGTTCTAGTTTGCCGGTTTGTTCGTTAAGGGAGTAAATCAGTTCTCCGCCTTTGATTTGGTCGATGCGGGTTAATTCCACTCCCGGAGTGAAACCTGCCTGCGCAGGCAGGGAAGTTCCCACTTCGGGAGTGATTGGTTTTATTCCGTCAAGGTCGGACCCTCCCTCTCCGTCAGTTGACGGATTCGGGTAAACAGCGCTTTCAGCGCTTTCCTGAGAGGGTCCGACCTTTATAATCGGCAATAAAGTATCGCCGGTAACACATTGTCCTTCGACTGAGAGTTTTTGGAGGGGGTTAGTGGTGCCGATGCCTACATTTCCATTAGATAATAAGGTCATGGCAGTGGAAGAATTTGGGGATAAATTAATAGAGCCGACGGCGTGATTACTAATAGTAACGTCAAGGCTGTCATGGCTAATTTGTAAAAATTCAGTTGCAGCTGCATCGTAAATTCTTAGCATTTCATAATTTTTTGGATAAATATAATTACCGCCATCAGTCCAAGTGCCGGCGTCAGCAATACTGTCCAGTGGAGTCCAAGTAGTTTCGTTTTCATCGCGGTATTCAAGCTCATTTGTTAAAGGATTAGCTCGAATACCAAGATCGTTGCTAGTGTAGCCGGAAAAGAAAAAGCCGGCGGCATTAGTGTCGGTTAAAGTATAAATATAGTCGTCTGTATCACCTGACATTTTGAATAAAATTTGGTCGGCAGAGGTTAAAGAAATAGTTGAACCTGAAATAGTGATAGTGTCATCGCCGTCGCCCAGATCGACTTGGCCATTGGCGTCAAATTTGGCATCAGCAGTTAAGGTATCTTTAAATGTTCCTTTGTGGGTAGTTAAGTCTGAATTTGAGTTAAAACCGTAAGTGGTGGTCCCGTTTAGTCCCAAACCACCGGAGATAGTGATGTAACCGGCAGTGGCGTTGGTGATGTAATCGCCATTTTTATTAAAAGTAAGGGTGGCGGAAATCGAGGCATCACCGGCTGTAACCAAACTTAAGGTCGGGTCAGATGGGTCTAAAAAGTAGCTTGATGAATCAGTATCGATAAATTTGGGAGCGTTTAAGTTGCCGGCTATCCAGGTTGGCTGAGAGATGTTAACAGGATAGGGGTCGTTGTCATCAATGGTTAAAATTACCTGATCAGCCCCACCTAAAACAGTATAAGGTAGGGTTAAGGTAGAGGTAGGGGTAGAAAGAGAATTTAAGGTGGCTGAGTTAGAAGCAATTTGATTTAGTTTGATCCAGTCTGATCCATCAAAATACATAAGGTTGCCAGTGTCTTTGTCAACGTATTGGCGACCAATTTGAGATTCAGGTTGAATTGAGGGGAGGAATTGGAGGGAATTTGTGTGAATAGAGCCTTCGGCTAAAATAGTGTTTTTGGCGTAGATATTACCATTTTCATCAAGAAAACTTAGAGTGCCGGTATTGGTGCCAATAGTGATTTGCCCATCTAAAAAACTAGCCACTCGAGGCATAGCCACTTCAATATCTTGAGGAATATTGAGTTGTTTAATGGCTGGGCTATCGATTTTGTCTGGTTTGTTGGCAATTAGATAGGAGGTTAAGCCAAGAGTTAAAAGAGTAGTGGCTATGGTGGTGTATTTGAGCCATTTGATGGTTTGTGGCAGTTTTTTAGGTTCCGAACTTTCCGAAATTTTAGTTCGGAACCTTGTTGGTCTTGAAATATTCCGCTCCGGAGCGGAATATTTTTGTATTTGGGATTCGGTGTAAGGGGTTTTGAGTTTGCCTTGGCGGGTCCAACGGCGGATTGAGGCCTCGGAAACATGGAGTTTTTTGGCGGTTTGTTCTAGCGTAAGAAGCTTATCTTTTACAAGGTTCGTAACCTTGTAATTTCCAGACTTGATGTTTTTGAGTTTAGTGATGTCGTTAGCTGAGTAGCGGCGTTGATTTCCCAGAGTTCTTTTTGGAGTATACTTGCCGGCTTCTTCCCAGCGACGCAAAGTTTTAGGGTGTAGATTGAGTTTTTTGGCGGCTTGGGCAATTGAAAAGGTCACTTATTTACCTCTGTTGTTGTCTAAGTTTGTACATAACTTGGACTGTTTTCACGGATATATCTAGATTCAGTATCTACTATATATAAAAGCCTGTCAATGGGGAAAATCTTGATGTATCAAGCTAATCATATGATATATAAGTATATGGTTAGATATATTAAAATCTGTATATGAGTTAGATTAAGTGAGCTACTATGATATATTTAGATATATCGAAGCATTAGTAAATGATGAGATACACTCATTGTGGTTGAGAATTTAAATTGTTAGTGTTAAAGTGATTTTAATATGCAATTAGCAAAAAAAATTGGAATAGATTTAGGAACAGCCAATAGCGTGGTTTTTGTACAGGACAAAGGAATTGTATTGGAAGAGCCAACGGTTGTTGCCGTAACAGTTGAAGATAACAAAGTGGTCGCAGTGGGAAATGAGGCCAAAGAAATGTTGGGTAGAACTCCGGATACTATAATGGCTTCGCGGCCAATGAGAGACGGAGTGATCGCCGACTATGTGGTGACTGAAGCTATGCTTAGGTATTTTATTCAAAAGACAGCCGGAAAGAACTTGTTTTTTAAACCGGAAGTAATGATTTGTGTGCCGGCCGGTTGTACCCAAGTGGAAAAAAGGGCGGTTGAAGATGCTACTTATTCGGCTGGGGCCAAGGAAGTTTTTGTGATTCACGAGCCATTCGCGGCGGCCTTGGGTGCCGGAATTTCAGTTGGAGAGGCAAGTGGTAATATGATAGTAGACATGGGTGGAGGCAGTGCTGAGGCGGCGGTGATTTCTTTAGGCGGAGTAGTGGTTTCAAAAAGCATTCGAGTATCCGGTAATGCTTTAGATGATGCTATTGCCACTTATATTCGAAAAAAACATAGTTTAATTATTGGGGATCAAACGGCAGAACAAATAAAGATAGAGATTGGGAGGGCGATGGCAACTAAATTTTCGGGTCCGAGTACGGACTCGAGTCCTCAAAGGTCCGACCTTAAAGCAGCAACTTCAAGGACGGACCTTAAATTAGCCGTTAAAGGCCGTGATAGTATTCAGGGTTTGCCAAAAACAATTCAGATAACAGCCGAAGAAGTGGAAGAGGCCATGAAACCTAAATTAATGCAGATTATTAGTATGGTAAAGTCGGTTTTAGAGGAAATACCTCCGGAATTAGCCAGTGATATTATTGACAAAGGGATTGTGATGAGTGGGGGAACCGCTATGTTGAAGAATTTTGATAAGTTGTTAACTAAAGAAATAGGAGTGCCATGTCATGTAGCTGAAGAACCTTTACTTTGTGTAGCTAAAGGAACCGGAATTGCTTTGGATAATCTTGATTTGTATAAGCGGGCGATTAGTAAAAGATAAGGTGTGGTTTTAGGTAATTGGCCGTGGAGATTAAAGCCCCTCTATTGATTTTCATAGAGTGAAGCCTGCGAAGACTGTCTTTGCAGGTAGAGGTATCTTGGGGAAGTAGATAATAAAGACAAATAAGAATAAATAGAATAAGAAGAGATTTAAGAGTATAAAGATATTAAAGATTTAATACTTGACATGGAATGAATAGATAAGGTAGGATTTTGTTATGTTAAATAAGCTCAGGCGACTGAGTTATAATCAGTTGGTGGTTTTGTCGGTTTTTTTGTGCCTTAATGGCAAGGTGGGGACGGTTAATGGATTGGAGAAAAAAACCAAATTAAAAGGTAAGTCTTTGGGCGGGGTCTTATCAGCCTTATCAAGAACAAAATTCAGAAATATCAGTTTGATTGAGCCGGTTGGAAAAGCTCGAGACGGCAAAGGCTTAAGGTGGTTACTTAATGAAAAAGTTTTAGATGTAAATAAAGCCAAATTAGAAGTTAATAAATTATTAAAAACGTATTGATTATGAATATTATGAATATTTTGAGAAGGTTCCGAACTAAAATTTCGGAAAGTTCGGAACCTGACAACCGTAGGCTACATGAAGGTTACCCAGCCAAGGGGCGGGCAGGCGAACCTTCATGTGGGGTTTGGAAAATAAGGTGGGTGGTCTTGTTGTCCTTGATGTTAATTTTGCTAGTGCCGGTTAAAGCAATGGCTAAAGAGAATATGGTTAGTTTACCGGCAGATATGTATCAGTTGTTGCAAATAGATACAAGAGTAAAAGAATTATTACAAGGTAAAAAAATTGAGGAATTAAATAAAGAAGAAATAGAGAAATTACAACAGATAGGAGTAGATTTGCAATCAGAAATAAAGTCAATTGGTTTGGTTGAGTATGATGAAGAACAGAAAAAATATATTATTAAAACCGGCTTATCAGGCCGGGCTGAAGGAGTAATTAAAGTAGGCAGATATGCAGTTGAGGTGTTACCAATTGACAAGGTTTACGCGATCAATCCGGTTAAGGAGTTGATTATTAGTAATTTAATGGTTAATGAGGTAGAAATAGGATTATCGGATCAGCAACTAGGGTGGTTTAAAAGAATAAAGAAAAAAGCGGTAGATTGGTTTAAGGTGGGATTAGTTCGATTAACAGATTATAATATTGAAGAACAAATGCGAGGAGAAAAAGCGATTGAGGTGGCTGAGGGAAAAATTAAACTGATTATATTCAATGATAAAAATTTAAATGGCAAGAAAGATGAAGAAGAAAAAATTATTCCTTGGGCAAATTTTGAAATAAGATTAAAACAGGTGGGAAAAGTCCAAAAAGAAAAATTGCCATCAGGTGTAAGTAAATTAAGATTTAAGCGTTTACCTAAAAATATTGATTTAATTTCATCTTTATTATATGAAGTAAGCTTCGGTGATAGCGAGAAAAGCCTTTTATCATGGCAAAAGAAAAAACAATGGCAGGATGCGGGAGTAATTAATGGTATTTTTTATGGAGAGGATTTTAAAGTAAATAAAAATCAAGAATATGAATTAAGTTTAGAAAAGGAGGCAGAAGTATGGTGGGTCTATTGAGAAAGTTGGTTAGTTTACTGCTGATATTAATAGTAATTGTTTGGATGTATGCGGTTTATACGTCAATAACCGATAAAACAAATATAGAAAAACTGTATCTGGTAAGAATGATTGATGGTGGCATTGGAGTGGTTATACAAACAGATCAATTATCAAAAAATAGTTTAACTGAATTAAGAGATGTAAATAGCAAATTGGGGATAAATATAGTTAGGGTTGGCAATCGTTGGCGTTTACCTGCTAATAAAATAGCAGATAAAATTCAAAGAGATAAAGACAAACAGTTGATATATGGTCGATTGGTTGATGAAAATAAAAATGGTTTAACGGGTTGGGTTGAGTTTGAAACATCAAGCGGAATTATTGTTGTTAAAACAAATAGTATCGGCTCGTTTATTGGCAGATTGAATATAAAAGATGTTCAAGAAATAAGAGGTGTGACAAATCAGGGTGAGAAATTATTGGAGTTAAGTGAGAACTTGCTTAGTAAACAATTATGAATTTAATACAAAAGATTATAAACAAGCGCTTATTGAAGCTGATTAGTTGGTTAGGTGTTTTGATTTGTATATCAATGGTTTTGATTAATGCCAAAGGCATAATAAAAGATATTAATAATCAAAAGATAGACTTGACTCGACTAGAAAGGGAAATTGGAAAGGAAATAACAAAAGAAATAACAGCCGAGGCAAGTGAGATTAAAGCAGAGTATGAGTTGATTGAGGGTTGGAATTTGGTGGCCTTTCCTATTCGGCCGGTGAATTTTAATATGGCTTCGGGTTTGGTTTTGGATGTGGCTAAAAAGGGCGGTTATGTAACAGTGGTGAGTGTTTGGGATGGTGATAGATGGCAAGAGTTTGTTCAAAGGGGTAAGGATAGTTTTGGAGAGGATTTTGAGATTTTGCCGGGCAAAGCTTATTTTTTAAGAAATGAAAAGCAAGTTAATTGGCAAGTAATTGGAGAGCCGGTTCAGCCCCGGGAATTGGCCGAGTATAAACTGGAAAAAGGTTGGAATACGATTGGTTTGGTAAAAGAGGACTTGCAAGCTAAAAAAGTTATAGACCAGATTAATCAGGGTCAAGAAAAAGCTACGGTTATAGATTGGTGGACTATGGCCGGTAATTGGGAGTTATTTGTTAAGCGAATTTATTCAGCCGAGGATATTCAAGAATATGGTGAGAATTTTGATATTAATAAAGAAACCGGCTATATGGTTTTTGTTAAAGAGCCGGTTGTTTGGAGGGTGCAATGAAGGTTCGGAACCTTAAATATATAGTATTAATTATATTAGTTGGTGTGGGGTTTTGGTGGTGGTGGTTAATACCTCGACAACAAAGAATTAGGCCGGCGAATGTTGGGACTCAATCATTTAGTGTTAGTTGGTGGACAGATGGATTTAGTAAAAACTGTATTTTAGCAGTGCCAAAAAAGGCAATTAATATTAAAAATTGGTTGTATGTATGCGAGAAAGATAAAACAGTGATGCATTTGGTTAAATTGGATAAAGCAAAGTCCGAGACTATATATAAAATATTTATTGTTAGTGGTTTGCGGGTTACTTTTAAAGATATTTTAGAGGTTAAAACTAAAGGATTTTCTGATGAGCCAATAAGTTTACCTCAACCTGCTTATGGTCAAATAGTTAATTCTGATGGCGGTCCTGTTCCCGGAGCTTTGGTCTATTTGTGGCCAATAAGTCAAGAGTTTGTTTATCCAATGGCAGTTAAAACTGATTCTAATGGTCATTATGCAGTGGATATTGGTGAGATTAAATCAAAATCAGAAATATTAATGTTGGAAGCAGTAGCCAATGCGGGCATATTTAACGAAATAAAAGTTAGTAGTCAATATCATGAACCATTACCAAGTATTGTGGTGGCAATTAAATGAGATTAAATACTAAACATCGAGTCATCAGTGCCATTAATTTGGTGAATATTTTGTTTAGTTTATTTGTGCCGTTGATTACAGCTACTCCGGCTTATGCGGCTAAAATTACAAAAAAGGATATTGAGGCAAGTGGTGGTTCAAAGTGCGCTGGTCAGACTTGTTACTATATTGATAAGAACGGCAAGGTAAAAGTAAAGATGAAGGATAGGTTTGAGGAGTTAAAGCAGAGTGGTCAAATTGATCTTCCAAGTGTTAATAGAAATAAGGCTAATTGTAAAACAGTTTGGTGTGCCGGTGGGGGTGGGTTTTGTGCCAGTCAAGAAGACTATGATAAAGGTTGGGGGTGTAACACTCAAGCTAAGGTGCATTTTGGCGAAGAGTCTTGTTATGTGACCGGAACTTGTCAAAAGGCATTTGTGGAAGTGGAGGTGGATGGGGAAAAACAATTGGTGCCGAATTGTCCGGAGCATACTTTTGCCACTCCGGAGGGGTATTGTGTAACTAAAGGAGTAGCTGGGATGTTTGGGGGGGAATATGACGAAGGAAATTCAGAAGGAGAGTGTTGGTTTCAAGGTGAAAAATGTTTAGAAATCAATGGACAGAGTTTGATTGGTTATACAAAAAATGAGGAAGATGGTAAGGTTAAAATTTGGGTAGGAGGAAAAGAGGATGGTGAGTGGAAATCGTTATTGGATGATGAGGGAAAGGTTAATGAAATTAAAGATTTAAATGAGGTTTCCGGTGGAAATTTGGCACAAGAATTGTTTAAAGAAATGGCCGGGGATGCAAAGGAGTGGAATGATCAAGTGGTGGTGGTGGAGGTTAAAGCTGACAAAGCTCTGGAGCAAGGGAACCAAAAGTATCAAGATTGTATGGAAAGTGGCAATAAATCTGATTGTTTTGAGGAAGCCTTGACTTTTGCATATGGTCAGGTAGACCAAACGTTATTTACTAAGGATGATTTGCAAGACAGTTTAGCTCGTGTACTTTTTTCCGGAGAAACAATATCGAAAATTTTGGATTGTGAAGGAGATAAGGGTTGTATTAATGAAGTACTGGGAAAGTTAGATGAGATAATAGAGACTGATTTAGCTGAAGATATAGTGGATGAGAGCACAGTGGTGGTAAATGAGTATGAGGCTAAAGTTAAATATGCCGAGGATATTTTAAATCAACGGGTATATATTAGTCAATTGGGAAATTTTAATGGAAGTGAGGCTGAACTGGATAATTATATTATGGATTTGGTTAATCATGATGAACAAACAGCTGAGATTCTTAAAAGACAGTGGGCGGTGATGAGTCAGAATCATGACTTAACGAGTGGTTATTTAGTTGAAGCCGAGGATCGAGAGTTAAGACTCAGTTGTCAACAGTTGAATCAAGGCAGTTCGAGTTCGGATATTCAAAATTGTTTTACAGCCAATACTGAAGAGCTTAGAACTAGATTGATAAGGCAGTTATTGCCACAATATTACCATGAGTCGACTTTAAGACAAGCGGATGAAAGAAAGAGTTTAATGAATGAGGCGGATGAGTTATATTCGATTGCACTTGGATATAACAGGGATCAATGTTTTAGAGAAAATTGGAGTGTTGATTGTGGGAATAATGAAGCAGTAAGTAATTTAGCTTTATCTAAGTTAAAGAGAATTGATAATGAGTTGGGAAATACTAATTATTATGAACCTATTAAAGAAAAAGTTGAGATAAAATATAATACTGAAAAAGGATTGGCATTATTACTAGCAAGCAATGAAGATCAATATAGCGATTGTGTTAAAAAACGTGGAGTAGAAGTTTGTAAAGATTATTGGAAAGAAAAGATAGGGAAAACTGGTGGACTTTCAACTGGTTTGGCTTATGTTCAAAATGAGTATTTGTCTAATTTAGAGGATGGTGTTTTTCAAGAGACCTTAGATTTTTTCAGAAATGAAGAGAAAGTAGCGGAAATAGTGGAGGAAGAAGGGATTACAGCCGATGAGGCAAGATATCAAATATTAGATGATGAAACTAAGCGTTTATATAGTTATGGTGTGGCTTGGGAAAGAAGACTGGCCTATGAAGATACAGAAACCAGGCGTTGGCAGGGGTATGGTTTGGCTTGGGAAAGACGGATTGCTTTAGAAGAAAGTGATCAGGTAGAAAAAGCTTGGACGGCTTATTATGCTAATAACTTGCATTTTATTAATTACGAGAATCTAAAGCAAAATTTTTTAAATTTTGATAGTAAACAAATAGCGAATTTGGTAGAGAATTATGATAAAGATCCTGACAAATATAGTGGGTATTTAAGAAATGGATATCAGTTTAATAATTCTGATGAGATGAATATTAAACAAGTTTGGGCAGTGCAAGATATTCAGGCAAATTTAGCATTCCAGGGCTTGACTGATAATAATGGGCAATTGTTAGCTGTAAGTGAAATAGATGATTTTTATAAAAATCAAGTAGCTGATAAAGTTTATGCTGATTTAGGTTGTTATGAAGTAGAGGGTACAGCCGAGACTAGGGTTGTCAGGACAGTTTATGGTAAAGAGTATTGTGGTAATGGAGTAAGTCGGTTGCAGATTCAAGCTAGATTTGAAAATGAATTAGCGCTTGTATTAAATGAAGCGAGAGGAGTTAGTTTAAGCACGGCAACCAGCAATTTAGTTAGTTTAAATAGTTCTTTAATTGACGAGGATTTGAAAAAAAGAGCTCAAATTGAGGCATTGGATGTGATTTTGGAAGCAGAGGGTTTTTATCGAAATGATGCTATGAGATATGCTGATATAAATAGTATAAAAGATTTTTTAAATTGCGAGGCTAGTTATATAAATGGAGCGATTAGTTTAGGTGAATGTCAAGATAGTAGGATTTTGGCAACTTATAATAGAGAAGTTAATGACTTTTTATCTAGTCGATTAACCGAAGAAACATATAAAGTCGGTGGAAGTATGGCGGCGGCTTTGCCAATAGGTTTGGGTGTGACCGGTTTATGCACATCATTAAGCGGAGGAGCATTAATTGTGCCTTGCGCGGTAGTTGGAGGTATGGCCGGAGCAGTATCAGCCTTAGTTCCTTTAGGTGAAATAGGCGAAGGAGAGTTGACTGCAGCCGAGGAGTTTTTAAACAAGAGGGGTGTGAGCGATGGCTGGGCTCAGTTTTTGGGGGGGGCAGTAACTTCAAGAGGGGCAATGGCCATAGAAGATGGTAGGCTACAGGCGGGTAGGAGTGTTTCCAGATTAAATAATAATTTTGAGATGGCGGAAAGAATGAATTTAGCCTTAAAGCAAACGGAAAATCAAGTTGGAGAAAGCTTAGATTTGGCAGATTATGATGATTGGGACGATGAAACAAAAGCAATATTTGACTCAACTTTGTATCAGGAAATAGCTTTTTTAAATACTTATGAACAATCTCAAAACATAAGAGAAGGATTAACTTGGGCGTCAATACCTTTGGCCGGAGTGACGGCGGGGGTAGGTGCTCAACTTGGAGTAGCGATTGGAGGTAATATGGCCATTACTAAGCTTACCAGTAAAATTGCTTTGATTGAGGGGTCTCAATTTATAGCCGGAAATGTAATTTCCGAAGCGCCAACTTTAGCGGTTCATTTAAACCGGTTAAATCAATTAGATAGTGGAAGCTTGAGTTATGTATCAACAGACTTGGAAAAAAGATATGCTGATTGTATTAGGATAAATGGAGCTGACGACAGGGTTTGTAATGATCATAAACAAGAAGTAAAGAATGAGATGGTGGCTAACTACTGGACTCAATTAAAAACAAGTATAGCCTATGATGTGATTACATCGACCGCTTTTGCAATACAGGCGGGTAGGACAGCTTATAAACAGACAAAGATTGGACAGGAAATTTATGCTTTTAGAATGGCGGAAAGTTATGATGGAACTCATAAGTTTGTTGACGGAGATATGGTTTATGGTTTAAGCGGACAAGGTGATATGGCAAGGTTAGAGGTGGGTAAGGATATAAAGGATATAAGAGTGGAAAGCGAAGGAATAAGGATAATAGCTAACGACGGAAGCGTAATAGATTTTGATTCAAGCGAAGCCAAGAATTTATTGGTGTTAAAAGGAGAAACATACAATGCGAGAGTGACTGAATTTAATGATTCGGTTAATAAAGAGATTGGTCAACCCCATGAATTGGCAGATAAAGTATTAAGAGCGGATTTTGAACAAAACAGGGTGTTGGTTAGTGATGATAGCTTAAAAATAATGATGGCACCGGAAAAATTATCAGACTTAACCGGATCAACAATAGATTTTGAAAATTATAGGGTGGAGTTTGATGTTGATGGTCAAACCATGAGGTTGCAAGATTTAGATGTAGGTCGATATAGTGTAGCTGGCGATGATGGAAAAATTTCCCTTGATTTTGAAGTAGCTGATATTAATGGGGATAAAATAGTTAGACCTATTGTCACTGACTCGGATATAAAGATTAGTGCGGATGATTTATTGGGTGCAAAAATTATTAATCAAACTGACAATGCGGAAGTGGGAAAATTTAATGACAATAGTTTGATAACCAGAACGGAAACAGCCATAGCCAGATTAAAATCTTTGGTTATGAGTGGACAGCCGGATAGTTTATTGAAAAAATTTCAAGCCAGATTAATTCAACCAAAAGAAAAAAGCTTGGGTATTTTAAGTGGATTGTTGGCTGACAATAATAATAGATTGGATATGGCTTTAGGTGGAAGGTTGGATATAGATGGAACCAGTTTTATCATTAGGGATAAAATTAAAGCGGTTGAGACGGGAGGAGTTAGATATGAAGGAGCGAAAGCTAGTGAGCTGATTAGATTTGATAGCCAAGGCTTGGAATTTGCAAAAGATATTCCGGAAAGCGGGTTAAAAGTGTTTTTTGAAGACGGCAGAAGTGTAATGATTAAGCCGGATTCTAATGTTAAACAAACAGTACCTAGTCTTATAACTCGAGTGGCTTTGGATATAGTTAGGCGGGTATCAGATGTGCCAGACATAAAAACTATGAGTGTGAGTCAATTAAAAATGGGAGATTTGCTGACATTGATAAAAACAAACAAAAGAAACAAAATTATGGTTGAGGCTGATTTACTGAGGATTGATAATAAAACCATAAGTGAGATTGTTAATAAATTTGGGTTGGCAGATGGTAAGTATGAATTGCAAAATCAAAAAGGAGAAAGAGTAACGGTTATTGATATAAAAAACAGCCAAGTTGTAGAAACTTTAGGAAGATTAAAACTAGATGCTGATTGGCAGGATTTAAAGTTGATTGATGGTAATGGAGAGAAAGTTGGGGGAATTGAAATTAAAGATACAACTGAAATATCTTTAGGTAGAAGTTTATATGCCGGATTACGGG
This sequence comes from Candidatus Beckwithbacteria bacterium, assembly GCA_043826085.1. Lineage (GTDB taxonomy): Bacteria > Patescibacteriota > Microgenomatia > UBA1400 > CG1-02-47-37 > CAXBYZ01. The sequence goes on from JBDRQW010000001.1 coordinate 14,542, forward strand.
AAGTGCCTCGCAAAGGGTGGTTTGGTTTGCTTGGTAAATTGGATGAATGGCGATTAAGTCGAAATATTGAATCTCAAACAAAGAAGGCCATGGTTGGATTAAATAATTTACCGGAAAATTCTGATTTAAGAAAATTTGGCGAGGCTTATATTAAAAATTCCGAAGAAATCAGACTGGCTGAAATAAGCGGCGAAACAGTTCCAAAGGCTATAGCTGAGTGGGAAGTTTCCAGTGACCGATTGCAATTAAAATCAGACATTGATGGTAATAATAAAGCGATTGATGCTATTAATAAAGAATTATTGGATTTTCAAGAATATGCTGATATAAAAATTCTAGATAATAAAACATTTACTATTAGGGGTGAATCGGCAGGTGACTTGGATCAGAGTAGGTTTATTTTAAATGAGTTATTTGGTTTAACTAGAGGAGACAGTGCTGGTACAATTTACGAAGCAATAACCGGAATTGGCAAGACTGATGTAATCATTCCTTTAGTAACCGCTTTAAGAGCCGAGTTTTTTGGAGAAGTGCAAACAGTTTTGTTTCCAACAAGCCAGTTAATGAAGCAGTTTACAGATGTAGCAATTGACTATTTGACAGTTAATAAAGAGAAAAATGTGGTGGTAGTTGGGAATGGGGATTCAGATTTGAGTGTTAGTAGAATTAAAAATGCTGACGTGATTGTGGGAACTAAAGATGTGATTTTTAAGTTGATAGAAGGAAAGAGTGAGGTTAATCTGGCTTTAGTAGATAGAGTTAGAGGTTCTTGGTTGTTGGCTGATGAAGCTCATGAGACCTTAAGGTTGGATACTGATTATAGGATTGGCGGAGACGGCGAAGCTTTAATAGAAACTGTACAAGGTAAAAAAATGCAGTTGGCTTTAGAGCAAATAATGACTAATGATGTGATTAAGTATTTAATAGAGCAGAGGCAAAAAAATCTAGATTTACCGGAAAAGTATATTGAAATTAAAGGTGAGGTGGGTAGATTTAGTAGAGATGTAGATAGAATGATTTTAATTGATTTAGTTGAAAAGTCAGGTTTAAGTGCGGAATCTCAACAGAGGTTAAAAGAGGCTATAGTAAAGGATAGTGGATTGGTAGATGGAGAAAATCGATGGGGAAATTTTGATCAAGCTTTAAGACAAACACCGGAATCTGAGGCTAAGTTAAATGTTGAGTTGGGGATCACGGCCATGAATAAAACAGCTGATGTATTAAGCAGAGTAAAGGGGACTCAGTATGGGATGGAGCAAGGTTTGGTAACTCCGTATGAAGTGGGTAGAAAAACAGGTAGGCGGTTTCAAGATATAGCTGAGCAATTAGCTTATAACATAATCGGGGCTAAGATTTTAGACGAAAATATAAATTTACCTAATTTGAGGGCAAGTGCCAGTAAGGGGTCGTTAAATAGTAATTATTCCAGAATATTAAAGATGTTTAAAGGCTTTAGTTTGTTTACCGGTTCTCCGGAGCAGGTAGTCAATCAGTTTAATCAGGGTTTTGGAATTAAATTGGCGGTTTCACCAACAAATACAACCGAGGCTTTGTTTACCAGATTTGCAGGTCGAAATACAAGAGTGGTGTCAATAAGTAATGTGCAAAATCTTGTGTTTAACAATCATAGAAATGTTAATGCCAGCAATATAGACGATGAAAAGGTGGTCTCGATTATTTATGTAATTACTGACCTAAAAGAATCAAATGAAGTTTATGTAAATAGAATAAAGAATTCTCATCAAGATGTGGATTTAATAAGAATTATGGCTGACGGAAGAATGATAATTGAAAAAGTAGATGGTAGCAGAGTAGAGTTTTTTGACGGTGGGTATGAGATAGGTGGTAAAAGGATAACGGAAGGATTTGAAGGAAAGACACAAAAAGACGTGCTTAAAATTTATCAAGAACAAAATTACTATGAATCTAAAACAGAGTTTGTAAAGGTTTATGAATTGGGAGCCCATGTAGGAGTTGACACAAAAACTTATTCATCTGATTTGTTGAGACATATTACCGGTGATAAATCCAGTATGACGATTTTTAAACAAGGAGATGGCAGGGGTAGGGCGGAAGAAATTGCTTCGGGTGAGTATAAATATGCTGATAGAGAGGTTTATTTTAATGGAAAATTACAATCAGAAGATATTAGTGGTTTGAGGTTGGTGTTGGATGCAAATGAAAAGATTTCCGTTGCCAAGGCGGACTTACAGTTTAGAGAAAAAATAATTGAAAATTC
>JBDRQW010000002.1:0-14253 GCA_043826085.1 Candidatus Beckwithbacteria bacterium
TTATTATGCTATAATCCCAATCATGACTAAATCAAAAACAGCCAAAACCAAACAAACTAAGCCCCTAGATTCAAAGCCTGCCTCGCCGGCAGGCGGGCTAACTTGGTTACCCAAAAAAACCTTCACTCTGGAATTTTCAATCCCTTGGAATGAAGTTAAAAAAGCCACTACCAAAGCTATTGACAACCTCACCAATAACGCCAAATTAACCGGTTTTAGAAAAGGCAAAGCCCCTAAAAAATTAGTCGAAAAATCAATCGATAAATCCAAGCTCTATGGAGAAGTTATCAATCAACTTCTTCCAATTTCTTACTCAAAAGCTGTCAAAAATCATAACTTACGACCAGCCATTTCTCCTAAAATTCAAATAATCAAAGCCGAAGAAAATCAAGCTTGGCAATTCAAAGCTACTTCCTGTGAGCTACCCGAAGTTAAGTTGGGGGATTACAAAAGTATAGCCAAAGGAGCTCTAGCCAAATCAAAAATCTGGACCCCAGACAAGGGAACTCCAGCCAAGCCAAACAAACCAGAAGAGCTTACCAGCACTCAAAAATTTAATCTGGTTATCAAGGCTTTAATAGATGAAATTAAACTAGAACTACCAGACCTACTAATTGATACCGAGCGCGATCGCTTACTATCCAGACTGCTTGATCAAATTCAAAAACTTGGACTAACTATTGACCAATACGCCGCTTCAAATAGTAAAACTGTTGACCAAATCAAACAAGAGCACAGTAAATCAGCCGAGCAAACGCTCAAGATAGAATTAATTATGCAAACCATTGTCAATGATTTAAAACTAAAAGTTGATGAAAAAGAAATAGATAAAATGATTGAAAAGTCGGGAGATGAAACCATCAAACAAAAACTAAACACCCCGGAACAAAGAGCTTACATTGCTTCAATTTTAAGAAAGCGCCAAGCTATTGACCACCTCCTAAGCTTATAGTATAATCCTAGCAAATGGATACATTTGCAACCACATCTAGTTCAAAAAAGCCAAAAGGCCCTCAGTATAAAAACTTCATTGAGGCCTTTAAAGATATTGGAAAATCTACCGTTAAATCCTTTGCCAAAGACGTAGTTGCCGGCACTGCTAAAAATGCTGTTGATATCTTTACCAAAGGCCAACCAATTGATAACTCCAATCCTGAAGATAACTTTAAATTTGAAGAATATTTAAATCAGCAAGAGCAAAAAATTAGAAACCAAGAAAGACAAAGATTTGAAGCCATTAGAAGAGAAGAGAAAATTATCTTTTCAAGAGAAGATCATCAAACTAAGGTTCAAATCGAAAACCTTCAAGTTCAAGTCAAGCAATTAGCTTCTGAACAAGTAGGTCTAATGAAAGAACTTGACCAAGCTTCTTTTCAAGCTGTGGTTAATCCCGGTGTTTATCATCAAAACTTCTTTGAACGTCTACTTCATTTAATTAAACTGGCAAAAAAGAACATTGTTAACTCCAGAACTTGGCTATCTCTTCACAATTACCGGGCCAAAAAACAAACCGGCTACTGGTCTCAATTCAAAAAATCCGGCACCAGCTTTATGCTTTCCGGCGAAAGATCCACCGCCACCCAAACCGGCTAATCATTATAATATAGCAACTATTCTAATAGCCTGCTTAATTTTTTTATACCTTCATTAATTTCATTTTTTGTAACAGTTGCATAACTGAGCCGTATTGTGTCATTCTTTGTCTTTGTGGCATAAAAAGCATATCCCGGCATAAAAGCAACCCCATTTAAAATTGACTTTTGATAAAATTTTCTGCAATCAACACCCGGAATTGTCACCCACACAAAAAGGCCGCCCATGGGAACAGTCCAATAAGCTTTATTTTTTAAATATTTACTTAAACATTTGAGCATAAAACAACAATTACTTTTATAATATTTTCGTAATTTTTTAAGATGTATATTATAATTTTTTTTGTTTTTTAATAAATTTGCCACTATTGCTTGAGATAAAGTTGGGCTATGCAAATCCATCCCCTGTTTAATCAAGCATAGCTTATTAATTAACTCCTTATTTGCAACAATATAGCCGATACGTAAACCGGGGCAAAGAGTTTTAGAAAACGTTCCTAAATATATAACTAAATCTTTATGACTATAAACAGCTAAACTTTGAGGTGGCTTTTTATCAAAATAAAGTTCACTATAAGGATCATCTTCAATTAATATACAATTATTCTTTCTTATTAAGGCGATCACTTTTTTTCTAGTCCAATTAGACCAGCATACTCCGCTTGGATTTTGAAAAGTTGGAATAACATAAATAAATTTTATCTTTCCTTTAAATTTATTAATAATATTTTCCAACTGATTAATATCAACCCCATCTTCCAATAACTCAACTGTCGCATATTTAACTTCATAGCCATTAAATGCGGAAATAGCTACTAGATAAGTTGGATTTTCGGTTATTACAAGATCATTCTTATCAAGAAAAGCCTTACCTAATAAATCCAGGGCTTGTTGAGAACCGGTAGTTATTAAAACTTCATCTTCATTAACTTGTTTCTGCCATTTATCAGAAAGTCTGCCAGCTATTATTTTTTTTAATTCTGTAGTCCCCCCAGTTCTACTATATTGCAAAATCCGCTCTCCCTGATATTTTAAAATTTTATCCATAGCAAGCCCAATTTCTGTAATAGGAAAAAGTTTAGGGTTTGGCATTCCACCGGCCAAAGAAATAATTCCTGGTTGAGAGGCCATCTTTAAAGTATTTTGTACAGTTGGGTCAACCAATCGTTTAACTCGATCGGCCATTTTATTACAAAGATAAGATTTCATATTTCCTTTAAATATTTAATAATACTTGATAGTGCATACTCTGAGCTTCTTATTAAAGACTCTTTCGTTTGACCTGCAATATGCGGCGTAACAATAATGTTATTTGATTGACACAGTTTATTATTAATTTCAGGCTCATTTGAAAAAACGTCTAAAGCCGCCCCTTGGATTCGATTATTTTTACAGGCTGTATAAAGAGCTTGTTCGTCAACTACTTTTCCACGCGAACAGTTAATTAAAAAACTGGAGGGCTTCATTAAATTTAACTCATTTTTACCGATTAAATTATTAGTTAAATTAGTCAAAGGCACGCACAAACTGATAAAGTCACTTTGATTAATTAAAGTATTCAGTTTAACTAATTTTATCTTATTGATATTATTTTTTAACGTAAAATACGGATCATAAGCAACAACCTTTAAACCTAAACCTACAGCTTTTTGAGCCAAACATTTACCAACTTTCCCAAGGCCAATAATCCCTAGAATTTTACCGCTAATTTTTTGAGAAATAAATTCATTTTTACACCAATGTCCATCTCTTAAACTATTGTTTGCCAAAATCAAATTTTTCGCCAAAGCCAATAATAAACAAATAATATGCTCTGCTGTTGACTCATAATTGCAATTAGCTGAATTCAAATATTTAATTTTAAATAATTGCAAAGCTCTTTTATCAATATTGTCCGACCCGGAACAAGCAGAAATTACAATTTTCAAACTAGGCAACTGTTCAACTAACTTCTTTGAAACTCTGGTTTGAGATCGAACAATCATCCCACTACAATCTTTTCCTGCACTAATTTGTTCACTTAGTTTTTTTGAAAAAAAGTTAGTAGTTTGTTGAAAAACAAATTCTGTATACTTCTTGGCATAGTTATCTACGACTTCAGCGTCCAATGGTTCAGTAATTAATATCTTCATAATGATTTCTTCAACTTATTTATTTTTTGAGAAATCATTTTATCAACAACTGTCACCGGAGAAACATTTTGCTTACGAGCTCTTTGAATTATCTTTTCTAAACGACTGGGGATTTTATCGGCTTTTTTTTCAGAATCAGCACGAGTACCCCCCTCGACTTCAACAATCGCCTGCATCACTCCGCCCCCGTTTATCACAATGTCGGGAGCAAATAATATTCCTCTCTTTAATAGGCGTTGTGAATCTTTTTGCTCGTCATCTAAAACATTGTTGGCCGCTCCGGCAACCACCTTGCACTTTAATCGTTTAATAGTTTGTTTGTTTATCACTCCGCCGATAGCACAAGGTGAAAGAATATCGCAAGCAATATCATAATAATCTTCAGGTTTAACTACGGTTACTTTGTATTTTGAAACAATAGCATTAACTGATTTTGAATTAATATCACTTACAATTATCTTTGCTTTCTCGCCAGCAAGGTAGGGGATTAAATTTTCTCCAACTGCTCCCAATCCTTGAATCGCTATTTTTAATCCTTTTAAGGATGAAGTTCCACAAACCTCTTTAGCACACACTTTCAAAGACTTCCACATACCATAAGCCGTGTTTTCTCCGGAAGAACCGGAGCTTTTTGCATTTTTATCACGACAAACTATATAGGGAGTCTTCATCTTTTTTGCGTCTTTAAGATTAAGTCCCATGTCAACACCGGTGATTAACCAACCTTGATAAGAATTTAAAATTCTTCCAAAAGCTCTCATTAATTTAACGGTTTTATCTTTTTCCGGATCATTATACAAAACTATTTTCATTCCACCATATGACTCATCCGCAATAGCTAACTTTCTTGTCATTGCCCAAGATAACTTTAAAGCATCAGATAAAGCCTCTTGCTCGGATTTATAATGTCTCATTCTTACTCCGCCAAATAACCTGGGGTTATCTCGTTGACAAAGAGCAGTTGAATGAATGGCAATTATACAACGCAAACCTGAATCTTTATCATAATGATAAATAATTTGTTCATGTCCTAGTTGCCTTATTTTATTATAAACTTCGCTAGCTTTATTTATAGTTGTTGCTTGATACATATTTATCTCCTTGATAAAATAATTATTGTTTTTTTGCAGTTAATGTAATATATGGAGCTGGATACTCTGATATCTGACTACCACCGGGAATAAGCTCGGCTAATCTTCCATCTTTATCCCTAACTAGCTCTAAAAGATATTTTTTTGCCAAATTCATCTCACTGGGGGTCGGAGTTAACGAACAACCTTCAGGCCAAACTCGAGTTTCTATAGCCTTCCTTAATAACTTTGTTGGCCAATATGCCCAACCTTGAGGCGTGGTCTTACAACTATCAATTTGATAATTTGTTGAATCCATTAACTCAAACAATTCACTCATTAAAAAAGTTTTACAATAAAACGCCAATCCGTCAGCAACTTGCATTTGATTATCTAAAATTCTGATAACAAATGGATTAAGGTCATTAACTTTTAACTTCCCACCATTACAATTTACCTCTTCGACTTCATTCTCCAGTCTAGCTGTATAATTTCGCCAATCAGAATTATAAACAGTAACTAACGCGCCACCGCCCTTTACTAATTTAGTATTTAACCTAGTCATAATTTCCTGAGGTTTTTTACCATCTAAACCAAAAGACAACACTCCAAAAGGTAATAAAGCGTAAGAAAGTACATTTTCTGGTAATTTATCTATTAACTCAAAAACATCGGCCGCCAAAACAGCGGTTTCAATATTAAGATCTCTATCTATTAAATTTGAAGAAGTCCTAATCTTGCTGGCAGTAATCGCCGCCATTCTTTTTGAAATATCCGTAATTACCACCTGAATTGAAATTCCTTGCAATTCATCTTTTCTTTCAGACAAAACAGCACAAACCGCTTCAAAGGTTCTTAAATCAGGCCCTGCTCCACCCTCTACAATTATTAAAGGTTTATTCTCAATTCTAAGTTTACTAATATGCCCGGGAGTTAAAATACTTAATAGATGTTTCCGAATTTCTCGTCTTTCCAAATCCATTTCTAACCTTGTTCCGGGTTCTAAATATTCTCTCTCAGCATAATTATCAGCATAGCCTCCTAAACCATTTACTCCATCTAAAAAAGTTGTTAAATCAGGATTGACTGTAATCTCATCCAAAGATTCACTTATTAACCCCATATTGATTAATGATTGTTGTTCATTTAATAATATTCCGGTCATTAAAGCTTTTTCTCTTTCTGTTCTTTGTAGGCTTAAATCGCCAAAAACTCTCTGACGATTTCTTCCGTCAACTACTTGATATATTCTATTTTGTTCAATTGTCATATTTTTCTCCACTAAAAAACCTCCTGCTTGAGGAGGTTATTATTTTCTTGTTGTGATTTATTTTAAAGCACTACAACCCTCCCCAAACTTCTCTGGCTAAAAAAGAAAAACTTTTGAAGGGATAATTTCTTCATACACTTGCATAATACACCATCTGTCAACAAATTGCAAAGAAAAATTTTGGCAATCTCTGATAAAATGTTAAACTATATCAACAGCTTACATTAAAAATAATCCAAGGACGGTTAGCTCAGTTGGTTAGAGCGCTACATTGACATTGTAGAGGTCACAGATTCGAGTTCTGTACCGTCCACCAACCTGCCCCCAAACTATGTCTCAAACTACCATTCCTATCACAATTGCCAAATCCCACTTAACCGCTATTGGCGAACGACTTTATAGTCACAGCTTGGACTTAGTCCGAGAATTAGTCGCCAATGCTTATGACGCCGACGCTTCCTTGGTTAAAATCAACCTCACCCCCGACTCGTTAACCATTCAAGACAATGGTCAAGGCATGAACAGAGATGGACTCAAACAATACTTTACCATTGGTTCAAATTTCAAAAAACAACACCCCGTCTCCGAAAAATTCAAACGTCAGCGAATCGGCGAATTCGGTATCGGTAAGTTTGCCGTTCTTTCTATCTGCGATCGTTTCGAGCTCTTCACTCAAAAAGATAGCTACTCAGCTACCGTTATTTTTGATCAAGCTGACTTCGAACAAAAACACAGTTGGAATCTCCCGATTATTGAGCAAAAAAACAAAAATAAAAAGGGTTTAACCCGCATTACTCTTATTAGCTTAAAATACCCCTTGGATGAAATCGCACTGGAAAAGCGTCTACGCCAACAACTGCCTTTATCCGAACCCAATTTCTCAGTTTTATTAAACGATATTCAACTCAAACGCCAATTTATTCCCGGTAAACGATTTAAAGTAAGCCAGCAAACCAAGTTTGGCTCTATCAATGGGGAAATTATTATTTCCGCTCTAATACTTCCCAAAGAAGACGTCGGCATCAGCATCAATGTCAAAGGAATGAGTATTAAAAGAAGTTTTTTGGGTCTGGAAAAATCCCATCACATTGCCCTTAACCGTTTAACCGGCGAAATCCGAGCTGACTTTCTTCCTTTAAACACCGCCCGCGATAACTACCTTGTTAAAAGTCAGGAAGCGGAGATTTTTCACCAAGCCATCAAACGACATTTATCTCGTATCGCCAAATTTATCAGAAAACAAAAACAAACCCGAGCCGATAAAAAAGCCGATCAATCTCTCTCCGAAGCTTTAAGTAAAGTCAAAAAGGCTCTCACCAAAAACAAAGACATTTTTCTCTTAAATGATCTACCCTTATTTAACCAAGAAACTTCTAAAAATGAGGCTATGAAAGATGCTGTCGGTTCCGGAATCTTCACTCAAAAACTGGGCAAGAAAAAAGGTTCTCTGGCTAAATCCGCCAAGCTACCCGGAGAGATCACCAGAAAAATGAAGCCGGAAATCCGTTATCGAGTCAAAACCATCTTAAAAGATCAAAAACGTTTGGTCAAACGCCTAAAAATTGGTGGCGTCAATATCGTCTGCAGTTTATCTCGTTTGGGCGAAGATCAACCGGAAAGCTTTACTGAAGGTGGCGTCATTTTCGTCAACCGCGATCATCCTTTATTCAAACAAACCGGCTCCTCCACTGAGCTCTCAACCTTTCATCTGGCAAAGTTAATCACTCAAGAAGTGGTTATGCTAACTGAACCTGTCGATATTCGCCAAGCTTATGAATGGCAATCTCGACTGCTCACCGATGCTTTAGTTGGTAAATCAAAAGCCTGATTTTTTTGTTACAATACCCTAAATGATCACCAAAACCATTTTAAACACCATCAAAACTATTCTTTTCAAAAAACTAGATCAAAAAAAAGATAAAGCTTTTATCTTTGGCTCTTGGGCAATAGGGAATAATCGTAAATTCTCAGATATTGATATAGGTATCGAGTCAACCGATCCTAAACTTAATAATATTATCATGAATCTAAAAGAAGATTTCGAAAAATCGGATTTACCCTACATGGTTGATCTGGTTAATTTTAAAGACACCACCAAACAATTCAAGCAAGTTGCCAAACAAAAGACAATTAGTTTAAACTAGTTATATGACCAAACTTCAAGCTCAATACAAAGATCTAAAAAAAGCTCTCAAAAGACTCAAAGAAGCATTAAAACAAAAAGCGACTGAAATGAACCGCGATGCTTCTATTCAACGTTTCGAATTTACCTTTGAAATGAGCTGGAAACTAATGCAGTCAATTGCCAAAAACAACAATATTAACCTCTATGGAGTCAAATCAATCATCCGAGAAGCAGCCAAACTAAACCTAATTGATAACCCTATTGAATGGTTCGATTTCCTGGAAAAGAGAAATCAAACCGCCCATACCTATAAAAAAGAAGTTGCCAAAGAAATTTATTCAACAATCAAAAAATTTCCCAATCTTGTCAACAAACTCATAAAAGACACCAAGGCCCACATTAACTAACAATATGTCCCAAGATAAACTTACTATTTTAAGAAACTCAACCGAACATATTCTGACCATGGCCATGGAAGAACTCTACGGCCAGGATAAAATTATCAAAGCCATGGGTCCGGCCACAAATGACGGCTTCTACTTTGACTTCGATTCAAAAAAGTCTTTAAAAATTTCAAAAGATTACTTCCCTCAAATCGAAAAACAAATACAAAAGCTTATCCAACTTAATCTACCCATTACTACTAAATTCGTTTCCGAAAAAATCGCTCGAGAGATGTTTAAAGATAATAAATATAAACAAGCTTGGATAGACGAAATCATCACCAAAGATAAAAAAATTCGCATCGTCACTATTGGAGAGAAGGGGACTGGCCACTACTTTCCGGACATCTGCAAAGACAATCACTTAAAATCTACCGGAACCATCAAAGCCTTCAAGCTTTTATCAATTGCCGGCGCTTACTGGCATGGCGACGAAAAAAACAAAATGCTGACCAGAATTTACGGCACCGCCTTTGAATCTAAACAAGATCTAAAAAAACATCTCTGGCAGTTAGACGAAGCCAAAAAACGAGATCACCGCAAACTGGGTAAAGAACTTGACCTTTTTGTCATCAGCGATGATATTGGTAAGGGTCTTCCCTTGCTCACCCCTAACGGAACCGTCATTAAAAACCAAATTTTAGCATACGAACGTGAACTGGAAAACAAAGCCGGTTTTCAAGAAGTCACCACTCCTCATATAGCTAAAAACGATCTATACAAACGCACCGGCCACTGGCAACACTACAAAGACGTTATGTACGCTCCATTTGGAATTGATGACGAAACTTATGTCTTAAAACCGATGAACTGCCCACACCACTACATGATCTATGAGTCCAAACCAAGAAGTTATAAAGATCTGCCTATTCGACTATCAGAACCCGGTACTTGTTATCGATATGAAAAAACGGGAGAATTAAGTGGCTTAACCAGAGTCAGGGCCTTAACCATCGATGATGGTCATATTTTAATGACTGAAGATCAAGTCGAAGCAGAATTTGACCTTTGTATTGACATGGTTATTAAAATGTTCAAGAGTTTTGGTTTAAATAACTACTCGGTTAGATTGTCTCTTAATGATCCTGATGACAATCTTAAATACATTGCTGACCCAAAAATTTGGAAGCTAGCCGGAGAAAAACTAAAAAAAATCGTTAAAAAAAACAAACTAAAATGTGAAGTTGCCACCGGAGAAGCCTCTTTCTACGGCCCCAAAATCGACTTTATGGTTAAAGATGCTATTGGCAGGGAATGGCAAATGAGCACTCTTCAACTAGACCTATTTATGGCCAAACGCCTAGGTTTAACCTACACAGATAAAGATGGTCAGAAAAAACATCCTATCATTCTTCATCGAGGCCTAACCGGATCTTTAGAAAGAACCTTGGGATTATTAATAGAACACTTTGCCGGCGCTTTTCCGGTCTGGTTATCTCCAGTTCAGGTCACTATAATCACTATCTCTGATAAACAAAATAAATACGCTAAAGAAGTGGTTGACACCCTCAAAGAAGAGGGGATTCGAGTTTCTCTCGATGACCGCTCCGAAACCCTAGGCTCAAAAATTCGAGATGCCGAAACTCAAAAAACTCCTTACGTTTTAATAATTGGAGACAAAGAAGTTGTCACTAAAAAAGTATCCATCAGACAAAGAAAAATTGGAAATATTGGTACCTCAACCATAAATAAATTTATAGAAAAAATTAAACAAGAGATTGAAGATAAACTCATTAACTGATACAATTACCTCTGTTATGAAAAAATACTACAAAATAAATCAATATATTGACGCCGTGGAAGTCAGAGTAATCGACGCTCAAGAAAAGCAAATCGGGGTCATGACCCGTGACGAAGCTATCTTTAAAGCCCGTCAACAAAAAATGGATTTGGTTTTAGTCGCAGACAAAGCCAAACCTCCGGTAGTCAAGATTATTAACTTTGCCAAGTTCAAGTACCAGCAACAACAAGATATTAAGAAAAGCAAAAAACAAACCAAAGCCACCGGCCAAAAAGAAATTAGATTCACTCCATTTATTGCCCAAAAAGATTTTGAAACCAGACTAAAAAGATCTCAAGAATTTTTAGAGGATGGACATAAAGTTAAACTTACAGTAAAATTCACCGGTCGCCAAATAACCAGAAAAGAATTTGGTTTTGAACTTTTAAAAAAGGCTGCTAATAATCTAGTCGAGTTTGGTACTCAATCATCTGAACCAAAACTTCAGGGTAAACTTCTCTGGATTATTATCACTCCACTAAAGAAGAAGAAGGCTACTAAATGAAAAATAAAATTAAAACTAGAAAGTCTGTCTTAAAAAGATTTAAGGTCACCAAAACCGGCAAAGTTACTCGTCGTGGCGCCCAAAATAGACATCTAAAAGCCAATCGATCAAAGCGTAATGCCAGAAGAGGCAAGGTACCAAAAAATGTTACCGGCAAATTCGCAACTAAAATTAAAAAAATGCTAGCTTTAAAATAAACATATGAGATCAAAAACAGGTACCATCAGAAAACAAAGACACAATAAAATTCTAAAACTTGCCAAGGGTTATAGAATGACTCGTTCCAAAGTTTACAAGATGGCCAAGCAAGCAGTCTTGCATGCCGGCCAATACGCTTACCATGGTAGAAAATTAAGGAAAAGAGACTTTAGAACACTTTGGATCCAAAGAATCAACGCCGCTTTATCAGAAACAGGTATCACTTACTCAAAGTTTATTAACAAACTAAAAACCAACAAAATTGAGCTTAATCGAAAAATTATGGCTGACTTAGTTGTCAACCACTCAAAAGTTTTCTTTAAAATCGTCGATAAAGTAAAGTGATTCAATGCAATCAAATTTATTAAATCTTAAAAACCAAGCTCTGGCTTTAATTAGCGAAGCCAAAGATCAAAAAGAAATTGAAAGGTTCAGGGTAGAGTATCTCGGTAGAAAAGGTCAAGTTAATCAAATCCTAAAATCATTGCCAAACTTAGATCCCCAAGAAAAAGCTACTCTGGGTAGAACCGCCAACGAGCTAAAACAAGCCATCGAGGAAGCTATAGAAACCAAATTAGAATCTTTAAACAACTCACCTCAGGAAAAATGGCAAGATTGGACCGCTCCCGGTCAAAAAATTAAAATTGGACATCTTCACCCCATTACTCAGGCAATAAAAGAAATTTCCGATATTTTCAGTCGAATTGGCTTTACTCGAGTTAGATATCCCGAAATAGACTGGGATTGGTATGTTTTTGAGTCTTTAAACATGCCGGAAAACCACCCAGCCAGAGACGAATGGGAAACCATCTTCATCGACGCTCCTCCTCACAAAAAAATGGGTAAAATGGTCTTAACCACTCATACCTCTAATGGTCAAGTTAGAGAAATGGAGAGGGTTAAAAAGGCGCCCATTCGAATGCTAAACTTGGGTAAGTGCTATAGAAGACAACAAGATGCCACTCACACGGTCATGTTCCATCAGTTTGAAGGCTTAGTTGTTGATAAAAATATCTCCATTCCTAATCTTAAGGGTACTCTTGATTACTTTGGTAAAGAATTCTATGGCCCCGATATTAAATCCAGAATCAGACCATTTAACTTTAAATTTACCGAGCCTTCATTTGAAGTTGACTTCACTTGCACCGCATGTAAGGGTAAGGGTTGCCGATTCTGTAAATCCGGTTGGGTCGAGGTCGGTGGTGCTGGCATGGTTCATCCTAGCGTTTTAAAAGCCGGAAATATTGATCCTGACAAATATTCTGGTTTTGCTTTCGGTTGGGGAGTAGAGAGAGTTTTAAGACTCAAACCCGACCTAAACATTGACGATATCCGCTTACTTTATTCTTCAAATATTGAGTTTTTAAATCAATTTTAATCTATGAACATTCAAATCACTCACTCCCATCTTCTTGAATACCTTGATACCAAGGCCACTCCAAAACAAATTGAAAAATACTTATCTCTCTGCGGGCCTTCTATTGAATCTGTTACCAAAATTAATAACGACTACGTTTATGACATTGAGGTCACTACCAATCGAGTCGATATGATGAGTGTTGCCGGTATTGCCCGTGAAGCCGCCGCCATTCTACCTCAATTTAACATCAAGGCTAAATTTATTCCTCCTCAACTGGCCAAAATAGAAAATCTTAATAAATCACTTCCTATTGCCATCAAAGATCCAAGTCAAACTTGCCATCGAATCTTGGCAATAGTATTAGACAACGTCAATCTAGCTCCATCAAAAGACAAAATAAAATCTAGGCTTCAAGCCGCCAATATCCGTTCCTTAAATAATGTCATTGATATTACTAACTACGTTATGACCGAAATCGGCCACCCCACTCACGTCTTTGACTACGATCGTCTTAAAACCAAAAAATTAATTCTAAGAAAAGCAGAAAAAGGTGAAAAAATTGTTTCACTGGAAGACAAAACTTACACCTTACCGGGAGGAGATAACGTCATCGATGACGGCACTGGTACTATTATCGATCTACCTGGTATCATCGGCACCAAAAACAGTATTGTTGTCGACTCAACTAAAAGGATTCTCTTTTTCCTAGAAACCAATGATTCTGCTCAAATCAGAAAAACTTCCATGACATTAGGAATTAGAACTAATGCCGCCACCCTAAACGAAAAATGGGTTGACCCAGAACTTGCCATCATTGCCCTAAAAAGGGGAGTTCAATTATTTAAAGATCTAACCGGGGCCTCTGTTGCCTCAAACATCGTCGACATTTACCCAGCTCCTCATCAACCAAAAAATATTTCCGCCCCACTTCAATTAATTAAAGAAAGGTTGGGGATTGAAATCACCAATCAAGAAGTTAGCACTATACTCAAATCATTAGGATTTAACAATAATTTTGATAATAAAACTCAAAAATTTAACATTGTCGTTCCGTCTTTTAGAAACAAAGATGTCTCAATCCCAGAAGATATTGTCGAAGAAGTAGCTAGAATCTATGGTTTTCACCGCCTACCTTCAACCCTAATGAGCACTTCAATTCCTACCAACTATCCCAACGAAAATTTTGATTTAGAATATCAAATCAAAACTTATCTAACCGGTTTTGGTATAAACGAAATCTATACTAACTCTTTAATTTCAGAAAATCTGGCCGTTTCCTCAAAGCTTCCACTAAACTCACATCTTAAAATTAAAAATGCCCTATCTGAAGAATGGTTATATTTAAGACGCTCTCTGGTTCCTTCTCACCTTGAGGCTTTAAAACAACCCAAAAAAGATCTATCGTTTTTTGAAATCGCCAACACCTATCACCCTAAAAAAACAGTAGGGTCGCACCCTTCCCATTTACCGGAAGAAAGGCTTGAGCTAATCATTTCTACCACCAACTCCTATCTCTATCTAAAAGGTGTCCTGGAATCACTTCTCGAAAAACTCCACCTTAAAGTTGAATTTAAACCGGCTAAAAACTCAGCCGAAATCTATCATCACTCCACCCTCCTCGGCACTATAGAACCTTCAGGGAGACTCCCTGAAGTTCAAATTGTCTTACTTAATCTAAGGTCAATTCTAAAACTCGCCAAAGCCTATCCAAATTATCAACCCTTATCCTCTCATCCGCCCATAATCGAAGACCTAACCTTTACTCTGCCTCAAAAAAC
>JBDRQW010000003.1:0-3056 GCA_043826085.1 Candidatus Beckwithbacteria bacterium
AGTTGTGTGGCGATTTGCCCGAAAGTATTTGCGATGGAGGATGGTAAAGCTAAAGTAGTCGGTGAAGCTATTGGAGAAGAGGAGAATGTAAAGATGGCTCGTGATGCTTGTCCGGCGGGGGCGATTAGCTTTGAAGAGTAAAAAAGTTGACAGTTAAAATTAGCTGTGGTCTAATTAAATATATGGCATTAACAAAGCAAGACTTGAACCAAATTGAGGGTTTATTAGACCTTAAGTTGGATGAGAAATTTTTGGCAAAAATTGACAATTTGATTGATAAAAGATTTAAGTTACTGCCAACCAAAGATGAATTTTTTACCAAAATGGATGAAGTGGTAGGAGAGTTGGAAACGACTCGTCAAGAACAAACAATTTTAGGTTATCAAGTTTCCGAGCACGAAAAAAGGATTATTAAACTTGAGGAACAACAGCCGGAAAATGGACAAATGGTTGCGATGAGCGATTAGATTAAAATTGTTTTTCGGAGATGGTGGATTTGGTGATAAAGCTGTGCCTACAGGGATGATCCTTGAAGGTTGAATGTACTGGTTACGAACCAGTACATGTTTTTTCTTGACAAGGTGATAATTTATGTTATAAGATAGGGTTTGTTAACTGCCTAAGGGTAGTTTTTTTGTAAAATGTAAAAAGGAGAGAAATGAGCGAAATACTTACTGAATTTGATATTTTAAAAAATTATGAGCCAGTTGGATTTAGTCGGGGAGGGGATGTGGTTGAGTTAATGGGTAAATTGGGACAGTTGGAAAAAGTGACAGAAAAAACCGCCTTGATGTATAGAGTGGTAAAGGATGGGGGCGATGAATTGAGTTACGAATGTATTTGGGCGGGTGGAGCGGATGAAGATGGAAATTTTTCAGCAAGAGATGTTGGTAAAGCTGTGGAAAAAGTAGTGAGTGAAGGGGTGAAATGGAATTGGAATGAAATAGTATCGGTTGTGGTTAACCCCGATGACTCAATTGTAATGAATTCTGTAGATTTAGCATTGTTTAAAGGCGGATTGACCTATGATTTAAAAGAGGATGGGGGGTTAAGATATCGGGGAGGAGATGGTGATTTTGAGGTAGAGTTATTCAGTGGCAAAACAGATGAGCAAAGGATACGATTGTGCTTACCAGGAACAAAATATGTGGGGGTTGCGTATAGTGGGGAGGGGGCTGAGTTGAGTTTATCTAAAGGTAAAGATGATTATTATGGTTGTGGAGCTTGGACTAAAGAAGAACAGAAAATGGTGTTTGCGAGTGAGTTGCCAGAGAAGCTTGATTTTGACGAGTATGTGAGTGAATTAGTTTATCGTTCAACAACAGAAAGAGGTGGCTTTGGTAGCTTTGAAAGTGGGGAATTACCGGAGTTGACAATTGGTTCAAGTGACTATGGTGATTACACTGTTATTGCCGGGATTAATGGTAATTTATATTTAAGAAAAGAAGAAGAAAATAAAAATTTGATAAAAGGGGTAGTTTTATCAGAAGAATTTAAACGACCGGTTGGAATAATGGTTGATAAAAATATGATACAGATAGAAGAGGAAGAATCTGAGGTGAGAATTTCCGGTGAAGTTGGGGTGAGTTATTTAGGTGATAAAAAAACTTTGTTAGTAGAAAATGCGAGGTATTCTGGAGATTTAGAACATTTGGGAAAAGATGATATAGGGTTGTTAAAAGCACTATCAGGGCCTATTTTGTCGGATTTGTTATCAAATAGAAAGCATAGATTGAACAGTTAATGCTTTAAGGAGATTTCCTATGTTAGAGAAAGATATTAATAAAATACAAGATCCCGGAAAAATAATGTAGTATGGGGAACTTAAACCTGAAATTCAAGAATTACTTGCTAAGGGTTTTATAGATACAAGCCTAGAAGATGTTCGAAGAATTAGTGAAGCTGGGGCAATGAATTTGAGAGTATTGTTGGCTTGGCCAACTATTTTTGATTACTGCACTGAACAAGCTAATGCTCAAGAAAGGTCGGCTTTGGAATTTATTGATAGAGAAGGTTATGTTGATTTTGATGGAAAACTAGAATCAATTCCGAGTGTAGAAGATGGAGTTCTTATAGCTGTACCCGATAGAAAATCTGCTCATAATACAATCAGTCAAGATTCAAACCAATTGGGTTTAAGAATTTACGGATTTGCTCCAACTTTAGATGGGGTGGGGTGGGAAATACTTTGTTCAATGGGACAGGTTGCTAGGCCCGGTGAAAATCCAGTGGTAATTTCGCAACCAGAATACAATCTTCCCGAGGTGTTTTTAGTAGGGACCCTTCAGAGAGTGGCTGATCCTGATAAAATTGGAGATGCTGAAGAACTGGGGTGGGCCATTTTGGTTAATAATGTTTCTCTTATTGATCCAGAGAAGTTTGGAAAACCATTAATTTCATTGACAATTCCAAGTATTGGTAAAGATGGGGGAAGTAAAGATATTGGATTTATTTTGACCCCCAGAAATCTTGATTATTTTAAAAATCAATTAATAGAGGGATGAGGGATGTTTGGCTTAAGTGATTGATGATTAAATAGATATTTGTTTGGGGTAAAAAAATGACGGAGAGATTTGAAAAAATAATAAATTTTTCTAATGTTCTTGATATTCCTTTAAGGCATGAAAAATTTCTTACTTTTAATTATTCTGATGCAAGTCGACTTACTGGCGAAATTTTCGCACATTTTGGGCTTATGGGTTCACTGTCAGCTACTTTAGAAATTTTAAGAGGGAAAGTTCCAGATGCTTTGGGTTCAAGTATTTTTTTAGGCCGGAGTGGAAACCCTGGAAGAATGGTTGTAGGAGATAGGGGATTAATAATGGCAAACGGTGATTTAGAAGAATTGAACAGCTCTCTTGAGACAAGATACTTATCATTAATGAGTATGATTCATCATTTGGGAATACACACCTTAGATCAATTTCAAGAAAAAAATTTACCAACTTGGCTTGTTGAAGGGGTTGCTCTTTTTTTTGAGACATCTCTTTTTCCTTTATTTATTGAAAATCCTCCCAAGGGAATAAAGAGTGGTGTTATAGATGTTCTTAGGGGGA
>JBDRQW010000004.1:0-7450 GCA_043826085.1 Candidatus Beckwithbacteria bacterium
ATTAAATAAAACATATTTTTTGCTACTTTTCGTCGATTAGGTACTCTTACTCCGTAATTCTTAACCTTTTCTTTAAAAAACTTTCTCTCCCCATCTCGATATTCCACCTCCATATATTTCTTTAACTCTTTTCTAACCAGCCCAACTATCTCATGATTATTCATAATTTAAGTATACCAAAACCCACTCTTTTTGCTTTAAGGTTTTTCTAAATAGCGCTCACCTCTATCAGCAAAAATAGTTAGATATGTTTTTAAAGAATTAGTGGTCTTAATAAGTTTTTTAATAGCACTAATATTCGCCCCGCTTGAATAACCCATCAGCAATCCCTTGTTAGCTAATTTTTTACTCTCATTTATAGCTTCTTTAGTAGAAACCCTAATTACAATATCAATTAGTTTTTGATCAACTAAAGGGGGAATAAATCCTTCACCAATTCCTTGAATATTATGTTCTCCGGCTTTATGACCGCTTAAAACTGCAGATTCACTTGGCTCCACCGCCACAATTATTAAATTCGGAAAATATTTTTTAAGGTACTTGCCAACTCCCATTAATGTTCCACCAGTGCCTACTCCATGAACCAAATAATCGATTTTTTGATTTAATTGTTTAATAATTTCTGGTCCGGTAGTTTTAAAATGAGCTTGAATATTATTTGGGTTGTTAAATTGATTAGGTACAAAGCTATTGGGGATTGTTTTAGCTATCAAATCTCTTTTTATAATTGTCCCCATAACCCCTTGAGATTTTGGAGTCAATATAACTTGGGCATTATAAGCCCGCAACATTTTAATTCTTTCAATGCTTTGACCTTTTGGCATAACCGCTATCATTTTGTAATTAAATATTTTAGCTAAAGCCGCAAAAGCAATCCCGGTGTTACCGGTAGTAGCCGTAATAATAGTTCCTTCGGGTTTAAGTTGATTTTGGCTTTCTGCCTTTTTAAGCATAAATAAAGCCATTCTATCCTTAATGCTCCCGGTTAGATTATTAGTTTCCATTTTTGCAAGCACTATTCCTTTTGGAATATTTAAATTAATTAAAGGCGTGTTGCCAATAAGTTGAATTAGTTGTTCGTTGATCATAATAAAAAAACCTCCCTTTGCGGGAGGTGTAACCAAGATAATTTATATTTTTAGTTAATAAAAAGCCCTCCCTATAAATAAAAGAGAGCAACAAAGTAAATTATTAGTTTTTATTGGCGTTAATGTTAATAACATAACCATAATTATATCACAGATTTTTACCTTCAAGGTCCGACCTTGAAGGTTACCCTTTCTCAGGGTAGTGGCATTTCTTCCATTTTTTTTTCGACCCACACCAGCACGGATCATTCCTTCCAATCTTTTTTTCACCTGCAAGGACTGTCCTTGCAGGCTTGCTATTTTGGCCTGCCCCGGCAAACGCCTTGGCAAAAGGATTAATTCCACCTACAGGTTCAGTCGGCCCTACCGGCTTTACTTCAGGCTTAACTTCTTCTCCCATTGGAACTACCGGTTGAGGCTTTTGGGTAATCTGAACTCTAAAAATTCTTCTGGCAATTTCATAATCAATCGCCCCTATCAACCGCTCGAAACTACCAAACGCTTCCGCTTTATACTCTACCAAAGGATCTCTTTGAGCATAACCTCTCAATCCAATCCCTTCTCTCAAATCATCAATCGCATCCAAGTGGTCAATCCATAAATTATCAATAGTCGACAACATCACAAACCTCTCCATCTCTCTCATTAATATCTCACCCACCTGCTTACTTCTCTGTTCGTAAGTTGAACCAATAGCCTTAAATAATAAACCACTAATCTCTTTATCGGTAGATAATTTTTTTACTTGTTCTTCTAATTTTTTTTGTGAACCGGGATCAAACGGCACCACCAAGTTAAAATCCGCAACTATTTTTTTACTGTCAATCTCACCTGTCTCAGGATTCACCCCATTACTAGCCATCAAATCAATCTCTTTAGTCAAAATTTGAAGCACTTTATCTTTTAATTCTTCCTTAAACTCTCCATTCTCAGCCGCATCAAGAATTTGTCTTCGTTTTCTATAAATAATCTCTCTTTGTTTATTCATCACATCGTCGTACTCAACCAAGTGCTTTCTTGAGTCAAAATGGAAACCTTCAACTTTTATCTGAGCCTGTTCAATCGCTTTAGTCACCATTGCATGTTCCAAGGGTACATCTTCCGGCATCTTTAAAGTGGTCATTAGCTTGCTAATTTGCTCTCCACCAAAAATCCGCATAATGTCATCTTCCAAAGAAACATAAAATCTACTTGAACCGCTATCACCCTGTCTTCCAGCTCTACCCCTTAACTGATTGTCAATTCTTCGAGATTCATGCCTTTCAATTCCAATTACGTGAAGACCGCCAAAATCAAGAACTTTATCGTGTTGTTTTTGCCATTCTTTTTTAGGTAAGGCATTAGGATCACCACCCAAAACAATATCTACTCCTCGTCCGGCCATGTTAGTGGCTACTGTTACCGCTCCAACTGCTCCAGCTTGAGAAATAATACTGGCTTCTCTCAAGTGATTCTTAGCGTTTAATACCTCGTGGGGGATTTTCTTACGTTTTAAAAATTCGTCAATAATTTGATTTTTAGAAATAGAAGTAGTTCCAATCAAAATTGGTTGACCTTTTTTATGTCTCTCTTCAACCTCTTTTACAATTGCTCCATACTTGGCCCTTGTAGTTTTATAAACCATGTCAGAAGCATCTTTTCTCACCAACTGTTTATGAGTTGGAATTACCATTGTTTCTAAATTATAAATTTTTTTAAACTCTTCAGCCTCAGTTGCCGCCGTACCAGTCATGCCAGCCAAAGTTTTATACATTCTAAAATAGTTTTGAAACGAAATCGTCGCCAAAGTTTTTGACTCCTGTTTAATGGTTACATTTTCCTTAGCCTCAATTGCTTGATGTAATCCTTCAGAATATCTTCGGCCAAACATTAGTCTGCCTGTAAACTCATCAACAATAATTATCTCATTATCTTTAATAACATAGTCTCTATCTTTATGAAAATGCTGCCTAGCTTTTAATGCTTGTTCTAAATGATGAATAGTATCAAAATCTTTTTCATACAAATTATCAATTCCTAAGTTTTTCTCAATTTTCTTAATTCCATGCTCAGTTAAATTAACTGTTTTATGTTTTTCGTCACTTTCAAAGTCAGTGTCAGAAGATAATCCTTTAACTAATAAAGAAAACTGCATATATTTATCAGTTGGCTCGGCATCAGGTGCCGAAATTATCAAAGGAGTTCTAGCTTCATCAATTAAAATCGAATCCACCTCATCAACAATACAGAAATTATGGCCTCGTTGAGTCATTTGTGAGAGTTTTTGGACCATGTTGTCTCTTAAATAATCAAAACCAAATTCATTATTAGTCCCGTAAGTAATATCCGCTTTATAAGCTTCCTGATGATTGGTTTCTTGTAAGTGTTTTAACCTTGGATCATCAACCTTGTTATCTATATATTTTGAGTCAAATATAAAACCTTTTTCATGAACAATTACCCCCACGCTTACTCCTAATAAATCAAAAATTACTCCATTCCAACCGGCATCTCTTTTAGATAAATAATCATTAACCGTTACCAGGTGACAGCCTTTTTCAGATAAAGCATTTAAGTAAAGGGGAGGTACAGCTGCTAAAGTTTTTCCTTCTCCGGTTTTTTGTTCAGCAATTTTTCCCTGATGAAAGCAGATTGCCGCCATCAACTGTTCATCAAAAAGTCTTTGTCCAATAGTTCTCAAAGCAGCCTCACGAGTCAAGGCAAAAGCTTCAATCATTAAGTTATCTAAACTTTCTCCTTTCTTTAGTCTCTCCTTAAACTTTAAAGTTTCTTTTTTAAAATCAGATTTTTTTAATTTTTTATACTTTTTTTCTAACCCATTTATTTTCTCTACCAACACCTTTAATTTTTTTATTTCACGCTCATTAGTATCAAGAATCTTTCTTAAAAACTTAAACATAAATTTATTTAAAACTAAAAATTAACAGATTACTGGCAGTTCTTTGTAGCTTAATTGTCCCAAAAACTCTATCAAGGTCCTTAATCATTTTCTTAACTTGTACTTTATATTTTTTAAAAAATAAGTGATTAATAACCACTACTCCATCTTTTGTCATCAATTTATTTAAGTTTAGAAAAAACTTTTTAGTCTTAAAACTTTTTGGCATTTCTCGACCTAGAAAAACATCAACAATAATTAAATCAAATTTTTCTTTTAATTTTGATTTAATTTTTTTATTCACAAATAAAACTCCATCATCAATAGAAATTTTTAAATTTTTAACTTTTGTCAAATCAAAGAAACATTTTGCCGAATCTATTACATGTTTATCTATTTCTACTCCGGTTATTTTAGCTTTCGGAAAGTTTTTTTGAATTTCAAAAGCACAGTTTCCACAACCAAGGCCAATTATTAAGGCGTTTTTAACCTCAATATTTTCATCAACCACTTTATTAATAGCTTTTTCCCAAATTTTTCTGACCATTCCGCCGGATTGAATCATTCCTCCAATCATCATTCTTGGTTTATCAAACACTTTAATTATTTGAATTGGTCCATTAATAGAAGAATTTATTTCTTTTAAAATTTCTTGTTGAATAAAATTTTTCCACCAGTGTTTAAACTTCATTTTTTGTTTACTTCGCCTTTGGCGGAAATCACTTTTTTATTAACATATTTTTGCAAAACTTTAGGTACTTTAATCGACCCGTCTTCTTGTTGATAGTTCTCAAAAATAGCTATCAATATTCTTGGACAAGCCAAAGCCGTGTTATTCAACATATGAACAAACTTAATCTCTCCACCTTTTGTTCGATACTTAATATTTGCTCTTCTTGCTTGAAATTCACCCACAAAAGAATTAGACATAGTCTCGCCATAACTATTTCTTCCTGGCATCCAAGTTTCAATATCATACTTTTTAATTTGAGGTTCACCCATATCACCGGTGCACATCATCATTTTTCTGTAAGGCAACTCTAGTTCTTCAAGCATTTCTTCTGAGTAAGATGACAGTTTTTCCAGCCACTCCAAAGACTCTTTTAGCTCATTTTTGCAAATTACTACCTGCTCAATCTTCATAAATTCATGAACCCGGTAAATACCTTTTGTGTCTCTACCGTAACTACCTATCTCACGCCTATAACAAGAAGAAAATCCTGCGTATAAAATAGGTAAGTCTTTCTCTCTTAAAGTTTCATCGGCATGAAAACTTACTAAAGGCACTTCAGCCGTTCCGGCCAGAAAGCGTTCATTTTTTTCTTTTTCATCATCAAAAGTTTTATAAATATCTACCTCTCCCCAGGGAAAGTGGCCGGTATTAATCAAAGATTGTCTTTTAACAATCATCGGTGGAATCATCGGTTTAAAACCTTTCTCAACCAACTTACCCATGGCATACTGCATTATTCCCATCTGCATTAATACCGCTTCATTTTTCAAAAAATATCCCCTAAATCCTCCTACTTTTGTCCCTCGTTTTACATCCAATAAGTTAAGCGACTCACCCAGTTCAATATGATCTTTTGGTTTAAAAGCTTGTCCGCCTTTGGTGGAAAACTTAGGTTTTTCACCCCAAGTTTTTATCACTTTATTGTCTTCCTCACTTTTACCCACCGGCACCACCTTATCCGGCACGCTTGGAATCAACAACATTGTTTCTTTATACTCAAGCTCTATTTTTTTTAATTCAGGTTCAACTTCACGAAGTTTACTTTTTATCTCTCTACCCTTAGTAACATCATCGCGAGTCAATTTATTTCTCAAAGCCCTCAACTCTTCAACTTTTTGGAGTAACTCACGTCTTGTTTTATCAAGTTCAATCACTTTTGCTACCGGCTTATGATCAATCCCTTTATCTTTAGCGGCCTTCTCAATTATTTTTTGATTCTCGCGAATAAATTTAATATCTAACATAACATAATTTTATCACTATGCAGTTAAACCTGTCTATTCAAAATATTAATCCTTAAGACTTGTATTGACAAAACAATGTAAATGATGTAATAATATATTATATGCAAACAGCTCAATATCTTCAAGTTAGACTTGATCCTCAAACTAAATCTCAAGCAGAGTCAGTTTTAAGCCAAATGGGGCTCACTATGACACAAGCGGTTAAACTATATTTAAGGCAGATTATCATGAGAAAATCTATTCCTTTTCCTATAGTTATTCCTGCCGAGAAAATGCCTCATGCCACAAAAGAGGAAGAATTAATGATTAAAAAAAGCCTCAACCAAATTAGTCAGGGAGATAGCATTACCATTGATATGAAAAATACTAGTCAAGTCAAAAAACACTTTGATTTATAAATGTATAAACTTGTATTTGCTAACAGCTTTTTTAAAGAATACAAAATACTAGTTAAAAAAAACTTTAAATTAAAGAAAAGAATTGTAAAAACTTTTGAAAAATTATCCGTCAATCCCAAACAATCTTCACTAAAGTCACACAAAGTTTCCACTAAAAAGTTTGGAGAAAGATGGTCATCAACGGTCACTAAAGATATCCGAATTATTTGGGACTACGATAATAAACTCCAACTTACCATTCTTGTCCTATCTCTTGGAGGTCATACTGGAAAAAGGAAAGTATATAACTAAAGTCCCAACTCACCACTAATCCCTTGCATTGCCTTTAAACTTAACTCCACAAAAGCATTAAGTTCAATTCCAAGCTTTTCTTCACACATAGCTATCTCTTCTCTTCTGGTTCCAGCCGCAAAAGCTGGTTGCTTAAACTTCTTTAAAATACTTTTAACTTTTACACTAGCCAAATTTCTTTCCGGTCGCACCAAAGCGGTAGCTACAATCAATCCCGTCAAAGAATCGCCAATAAACAAAGACCAATCCATCAAAGTTTGTGGTGCTTTTGCTCCATTTTTATCATAATTATGCGCTTTAATTGATTGAATTATATCTTCAGTTACTTCAACACCTTCTTCTTTAAGTATTTCAATTGTTTTCAAACCATGCTCACTAGCATCTTTCATCACTTCATAATCAAGATCATGAATCAAGCCAGTTAAACCCCATACATCTTCCTGACCAGGCTCAAGCTTGCTTGCTAACGCTCGCATCATTGCCTCCGTCGCCAACATATGTTTAACCGTATTCTCGGTTTTAATATACTTTCGCACCAATGTCAGCGCCCCATCTCTATTCATACTCATATCTCGTTTGGGATATCAATAAACTCAACTTTCAGTTTTTCTTTAAAATGTTCTTTAATTCTTTTACCAAGTTCTTGAACCCCAAAAACCTCCGTGGCATAATGTCCGCCGGCAAAGTAGTTAATCTTAGATTCCTTCATTTTATGAGGGATAGACTCACTTGATTCACCAGATATAAACAATTCCACTCCTTTTTCTTCCATCTCAGCTAAATGTTCAGCATAAGGCTTTCCGCCTCCTGATACCACT
>JBDRQW010000005.1:0-8053 GCA_043826085.1 Candidatus Beckwithbacteria bacterium
ACCAACCGCTTTAATTACTTGGCAAAGTAACACAGAGGTGTCTTCAATTGTGACTTACTACCCGCAAGAAACTCCTTCACAAGCCAGAGACGAGGTTAATGTTGAGTTAACTAAAGGTGCTCATAGAATGATTGTCAGGGGTTTAAAACCTCAAACTCCCTATATTTTAGTGGTTAAAGGTCGAGACAAGATTGGCAATGAAGCAGTCTCCGATAGCCAAAAATTCACTACCGCCACCGACACCAGACCACCGTTGATTACTGATTTACGAGTAGAAGGTACTGCTATTCCCCAAACCATCGGCACTGCTCAGGAATCAGTTGGCCAAATTGTAGTCACCTGGAATACCGATGAACCGGCTACCGGTCAGGTTGAGTTTGGTGAGGGTACCGGCTCCAATTATTCCCAACGTACTCAAGAAGATAACAACCTTACTTACAATCGTGTGGTGGTTATTTCCAATCTGGCCACTTCCAAGGTTTATCACTTGCGGGCCATCTCTAAAGACTCAGCTGGAAATGAAGGTAACTCGGTAGACACCGTCACCATCACCCCCAAAGCAACTGATAATGCCCTTAATTTGGTTATCAGCGGTTTACAACAAGCCTTTGGCTTTTTAGGAGGTTTAAAACAATGACCAGCACTAATCACCAAACCGCCATTAAAATTGACCAGGTATCTAAAACCTTTCATGTTGGAGTACAAGACGTGCAAGTCTTGAAAGACATCACTCTAGAGATTAAAAGTGGTGACTTTGCGGTCATCTTTGGGCCTTCCGGCTGTGGCAAGTCAACTTTATTACATATTATTTTAGGTCTAGAGGAACCAACCAGTGGCAAGATTAGTATTTTGGGTCAAGATTTATATGGACGTTGGGATGAAGATGAGCGGGCTAATTTCCGTAAACAAAATATTGGCATGGTTTACCAACAGCCTCGTTGGATCCGGGCCTTAAATGTGGTCGAAAATGTAGCTTTTCCGTTATCACTTTTGGGTGAAGATAAAGCAGTGGGTTTGAACAAAGCTATGGAGGTATTAAAGTTGGTTGAGATGACCGAATGGGCTAAGTACTTGCCAAGTGAATTATCAAGCGGGCAACAACAAAAAGTAGCTTTGTCCCGTGCTTTAATCACTAACCCTGAGATTTTGATTGCCGATGAACCTACCGGTAACTTGGATTATGAATCAGGCCAAGAACTAATGGAATTACTAAATGGTTTAAACCAAAAAGCCAACAAGACTTTTTTAATGGTGACCCATGACTTGGAATATATAAAATTTGCTAAAACTACCGTTGAGATGTTTGACGGTCAAATAAAGAATGTTTACCAAGGAAAAGATAAACACCGGTTATTAAATAAGCTACCAACCAAACGGGGTTAACATGACTAAACTTAAACTAATGACTTCTTTTACTTGCCTTTTAATTTTATATCTTATTAACGAGGTAATTGGTTTTATTAAAAAACAACTAGCAAAATTATTCAAACGCCAATTAAGTACTCAGTCAAGTAAGCTGATGCGTTATTGGCAATCAGTTTACTTAAAAGCGATTAAGCTGCTTGATGCTAATCGCAATGACTCTATCTCCAGAATGGATTTAATTGAACTATCAGTGCGAAACTTAAAATCCAAAAGGACTCGTACCATGGTAACCATTGGTGGCATGGCCATTGGAATTGGCGCCATTGTATTTTTAGTCTCCATTGGTTATGGTTTGCAAGATTTAGTAGTCTCCCGAGTCACTCGTTTGGAAGAGATGCGTCAAGCCAGTGTTTCACCCCAAGCCGGAAGCCAATTACGCCTTAATGACAAAGCTTTGTCTGATTTTACTAACTTACCGGAAGTCAACTCTGCTCTGCCAATTATCACCGCAGTCGGGAAAATTAGCTATCAAAATTCAGTCACTGATGTAGCGGTCTACGGAGTCACTGCTGATTACTTACATCAATCAGCCATCAAACCACTGAAGGGTAAAATTTTTGATAACAACCAACTAATTAGTGCTACAAAAGACTTACCGGGACAAGTGGCAGGAGTTTCAACTGAACTAAAAATGGGTGAAATTAATGAAGAGATCAATCAAGTTGAGTACTTAATTAATCCGGGTATCTGGGTCAGAGTCAGAAGCGGGCCTTCAGCTGATGCTGAAATTATTGGTTACACCAAGCGAGTCGAAGGTTATTCTCAAGCTACCGAAGTTTGGGGTGAAGAGTATCTGACTGAAGATAATGCCGGTAAGGCCGGTTTTGATGAAGAGGGCAATACTTTAGGCAAGTGGTTAAGTGCAGGTGTATTGCTTTGGCAAAAACAAACTTGTGACATAGAAACAGAGGGCGATTGTGAGGCTGGAAAATACATGGTTGACCGGTATGAAGACGGAGTCCAAGTTCAGAAAGAAGGCTTTATTGGTGAGATTAATTTAACAGTTAACTACGTTAATTTTAAACCCGGTCAGGTTTTGGGAACAACGGATGAAATTGATTGGGTTGAGATTGCTTCTGAGGCGGGTGTTGTCCAAGAAATTAAACTGCAACAGATTGAGTTATCCCCGGATACAGTCCGCGAGGCCGTGGTAAATCAGGCCATGTTGAATGTTCTGGGTTTAGATGAAAACGAGGCCATTGGGAAAATCTTTTCAGCATCTTTTGTGGTGGTGGATGAATTGCTGGAAAACCAAGACAATAAAATTGAATCAGTCCCGGCTGACTACGCCATCGTGGCTGTAATTCCCGAGGGAAAAAATCCACTGTTCTACATTCCCTTTATTAATCTTAGATCACTGGGAATTGTTAACTACTCTCAAGCTAAAATCAGCACCGAAACTCAAAAAGGATTAGCAGATGTAAGAAAACAAATTGAAGCCATGGGTTATATCACTCAATCGGTAGCCGACACTGTTTCACAAATTAATTCCTTATTTGCTACCGCCAGAACCATGTTTGCCTTACTGGGAATGGTTGCTTTAGCGGTAGCGGCCCTGGGAATGTTTAACACTCTCACAGTCTCACTATTGGAGCGTACTCGTGAGGTAGGACTGATGAAAGCCATGGGGATGAGATCAGAAGAAGTTAAAGAATTATTCTTAACCGAGTCAATGGTAATGGGTTTTTATGGAGGGATTTTGGGAATTATTTTGGGAGTCGTAGCTGGAAAACTCCTAAGTTTAATTTTAACTATATTTGCTCTTTTTAGAGGAGCCGGGGTAATTAATATTTCTCACGTCCCCTTTTTCTTTATCTTACTGATTGCGGTTTTGTCACTTGGTGTAGGCATTGCCACCGGAATTTATCCGGCGCGACGAGCTACTAAAATCTCTGCTTTAAACGCCTTGCGCTATGAGTAATTCTCTTTTTTTCTCTGCCAATAATTAACGTTATTTACCGTAATTCAAAGCTTGCCCTTGGGTCAATTATCAGTTAACATGAACATAAGGAAGTTCTTTCCCCTGCCCTTATGTCCAAAAAAAATTTAACAAAACATCACCAAGCTCAATCTTCTTCTCAACTTCCAACCGCCTTAGTTGCCGGAGCCGCCGGTTTTATTGGTTCTCATCTTTGCGAAAATTTAATTCATCAAAATTGTAAGGTTGTTGCTATAGACAATTGGACTACCGGTAAAAAAAATAACATAAAAAAGTTATTAAAAAAAGATAACTTTATTTTTATCGAGCATGACTTAAACAAACCATTTAAATCCCCTATTCCAAGGGTAGATTATATTTTTCATTTAGCCGGAATTGAAAGTTATGTTAATGGTATAGACGTTAGTCTGGAAACTTTACTGGTTAACTCTCTTGGTACTAAAGAGCTTTTAGAAGTTGCTAAACAACAAAACTCTAAATATTTATTGGCATCAACCATTGATATTTTTCAAGGTTTTCTTTCATCCACTAATTTAGATAAATATTTTGGTGACAATCAGCAAAAAGAAGAGGCTTATTCTCACCACGAAGCTAAAAGATTTTCCGAAGCTTTAACTTTTGAGTATGTTAATCGTTATAACTTGGATGCCCGCATTGTCAGGTTTGGTAATGTTTATGGTCCAAGAATGGATTTGGAATCTGGTAACGATATGGCTAAATTATTTTCAGATTTTAAACAGGGGACTAGCCTAAAAATTTATGGTCAAGGTTTAACTCAGCTTTACCCCACCTATATTTCTGACATAATTTATGGACTTACCAAGGCCATGTTTTCTCAAAGCTCTATTAACAACATCTATACTCTAATAAATTCACAAAAAACCACCATTATAAATTTTGCCTATGCCCTAAAAGAACTTGCCGGAAATAAAGATTTAAAAATTGAGTTTGTTGCCGGAGGAGAAGAAGTAGTTTCTCCAACCATTTCAGCTTCAGCCATCAAGTCTCAATCAAATCTTGGTTGGGAACCAAATACTAATTTAAAAGAGGGAATTCAGAAAACTCTAAATTGGCTCACAAAAGATATGCCGGATTTCAAAGCCATGCCAGAAAAAGAAGAAAATATAGAAAAAAAAGAAGAAAAAATATACTCCGCCGAAGATCTGGGAATAATTCCTTCAAAACCACTAACACCTCTCGTTGGTTCCGAACCTTCAATAAAAACTAAACAAACTAAACAAAGTAAAAAATCAATTATTAATTTTTTGAGGGTGAATACCCTCAAGACTACTAAAAATATTAGCAAGATTTACCCGGTGAATACCGGGAAAAAATTAAAATTAAAATTTTCTTTTAAACCAAGACTCAAACAATTGACTAAAAAAACCAAAATAATTATCCTAATTATTCTTGGCATATTTTTAAGTATATTAACTCCGCCATTGCTTATGGGAGCCTTTGCTTACCAAGGAATTAATTATTTAAAAAAAGCCAGCCAAATCACGGACATTAATCAACTTGATGAACTAACCAAATTAGCCGAATCAGCTACATCTAACTTTAATAATAGTAGAAAACTACTTCGCCAATCTCATTTTACCGCCAGAATTTTAGGATTAAAAAGCACTGCCGATAATTTAGATAGACTCCTCTATATTGGAACCAAGTTAAGTCAGGGCGCACTTTATTTAGCCAAGGCAGGGGAGTCGGGAACATTTTTAACCAGTATAGTTTTTCACCACCAAGATGGAAATATTGGGGAAGCCCTTAAAAGAATTCAAATTTATTTAGATCAAGGATACCAAGAACTTTCTTTTGTAGAATCAGAGCTTCAAAGCGGAAAACAACTTAACCTGGATGTTACCACTGATATATCTCAAAAATTTATTACTCTCACTAAAGAGCTTCCAATTCTTCGACAAAAAATAAACCAAATTAAAAATGTTTTGCCTTTAGTTCCATCCTTTATTGCCACTGATACTAAAAAAACTTATTTACTTCTTTTTCAAAACTCTTCAGAAATTAGACCAACCGGTGGTTTTATCGGCTCATATGGTTTACTCACCTTTGAAAAAGGAAAGTTACTAGACTTTAGTGTTGAAGATATCTATAGTGCCGACGGCCAACTTAAGGGTTTTGTTGAGCCCCCGGCTCCCATTAAAGAATTTTTAGGTCAAAGCACTTGGTTTTTTAGAGATAGCAATTGGGACCCGGACTTCACTGTCTCAGCCCAAAGAGCCGAGTGGTTTTTAAATAAAACTATCAATAGAAATGTAGATGGTGTTATTGCAGTCAATTTGCCTGCTGTCAAAGAACTTTTAAAAGCCACCGGCCCAATTAATCTACCCGATTACAATGAAGAAATTACTGCAGAGAATCTGTTTGAAAGAGCTGAGTATCGTTCGGAAATAGACTTTTTTCCGGGCTCTACTCAAAAAAAAGATTTTTTAGGAGCTTTGTCTAGGGAAATTTTCGAAAAACTAAAACAGTCCTCAACTTCAGATATTTTAAAATTTGCTCAAAGTTTTGAAGCCGGTTTAGCTCAAAAACAACTTTTAGTTTATCTTCATGACCAGCAAAGCCAAAAATTATTACTTGAACAAAACTGGGCCGGTAGTATATTTGATCCTTACTTAACCCCGCAAGACAATCGACCACTGACCATTGACTATTCATATCTTGTTGAAGCTAACTTGGGTATTAACAAAGCCAATTATTTTCTCAAACGAAACATTCGTCAACTTTTAACCATTTTAAAAACTAAAGAGATTTTAGTGGTGACTACTATTACTTATGACAATCAAAGCCCGGCTGATGCTTGGCCGGGAGGTATTTATAGAACTTATCTTAGAGACTACATTCCTCAAAACTCCAAACTTATTTCTGTAAAAATAGGGGATAAAAAATTAAATATAAAAGAAGTTGACATGGAGGCTATTAATGATAAAACCATTTTAGGTTTTCCGGTTACTGTTCCGGTCAAAAATACTTTAGATGTTGAAATTACTTATCGTTTACCAAAAGCCCTAGCTTTAAGAAATAACCAAGGTAGACTTGCTATTGTTATTCCAAAACAGCCGGGCATAATCAACGATACTGTTGAGGCTATTGTTAACTATCCCAGTTTTTTAACCGTTGCTGCCGTTAATCCTCAAGCTTTATCTTCACCTCAAGTGGTTACTTTTAAATCAGATATGACTACAGATAACATCTTTACCATTGACTTTGTCGAGAAATAAATGATAAACTTCACGAATCATGTCATCCAAAATCACCCTAAAAGTTCAAACAAGAAAAATCACCGGTAGCAAGGTTAAAAAACTTCGAAAAGAAGGTTTATTACCCGCCAACATCTATGGAAAGGGTATCAAATCTTTATCTATTAAACTCACTGCTAAAGACTTTAAAGAAGTTCTAGAAAAGGCTGGAGAAACATCTATTGTTGAGTTAACCGTCGATAAAGAAGCCAAAACCAGACCGGTTCTTATCCAAAATCCTCAACTTCATCCGGTAACCGACGAATATTTACACGTAGACTTCAGGCAAGTTGATTTAACCAAAAAAATCTCAGTTCAAGTTCCTGTTATCTTGATAGGAACAGCCCCCGCCACCAACAAGGGAGGCATTCTTCTTCAATTAATGGAAGAAATCGAAGTAGAGGCATTACCATCTGACTTACCGGATAAATTTGAAATTAACATCAATGGCTTAGAAGAAATTGGCCAAGGTATTACTCTAAAAGAAGTTAAAGTAGGTAGCAAGGTTAAATTAATATTAGAGGACCTTGACGCTCTGATTGTTAAGATCGAAGAGCCGGCTAAAGAAGAAGAGGTTATACCGGTTGAAACAGAAGAAGTTGCCGAGGGTGAAGAAGCTGAAGCCAAAGAGGGCGATGTTGTAGCCGAAGGCGAAGACACACAAATAGTTAAAGATAAGAAAAAAGAAGTTAAAAAATAAGCTTTTTAATTTCTAATACCTCTGTGTCATTTGGATCTAAATACTCTGCTTGTTCAAAATAATACTTTGCTTGTTCATCTTCATAAAGTTGATAATTCAAAACCGCCAGTCTTAAAAAAACATCCTTAAAATAAGGCATTGTTTCAAGAACTTGTTCCCAATTTTTAATTTCTTGTCTTATTTTTTCGGGTTCCACCACCTTATTATTTGCTCGCAATAAACTTTCTTTATTAACCTTAGTTTTAATAAAAAATAATTTATTAGCCAACTTAAGTTCATCAATGGCTTTTTTTTCGTCTCCGGCTTCAAACCAAGCAACAGCCATTTCACTATGTGATCTGCTTGACCACGGCCACCTGGCCGCTCTTTCTTGTGGTGTTACCCTCCAGCCGGTAAACAAACTACCCGCCGATCCAATCACTACCAACAATCCCAAAACATGCCACATCTTTGTCTTTTTTAGCAGGGGACTCAGCACCGGTTTTACCGGTCGATAAACTCTTCTCAGTAAAACTTTTGTATATTTAATTAGATTTTTAGTGGGCATTAGGCCATTTACTTTTAATTAATAACGGTTCCGAATTTTCACCAAGTTCTCCCCACACCGCTTCAGTTACAAACGGCACAAACGGGTGAAGTAACTTCAAAAATGTTCTTAAGCCGTCAAGTAGTACCGGATATGAAATTTTACCTTCCTTTGCTTTCTCAATAGACTCATCACAAAACCAATGC
>JBDRQW010000006.1:0-6446 GCA_043826085.1 Candidatus Beckwithbacteria bacterium
GTAATCCTTGCTACAAGCTACAGTATCTACCATCTTGCCTTTACCTTCATCTCCCCATTGAGTTCCCAAAATTACTACATGACTCATAAAATTTACCCTGAGCTTAGTCGAAGGGCCTCCAACAATTTTTTAATTTTTTTAGTTTCTAAACTTACCAGCTTCTCCGCCAACCCCGTATACTCCTCCACTCCTCCCAATTTTTTTAAGGTTCGTAACCTTAAATATTTATCCCACTCAACTTTTTTTCCTCTCACCTGCAACTTGATCTCTTCATAAGCCTTATCCTTCCCCTCTACCTTTAACCACAACTGCACTGCCTCGCTCAGCATTTCCGGATGATCTTCTAATTCTTGTTTTAACTTATCTTTATTTGGCTCCACTCGTTCCAATCCCTTTAACAAACTCTTCATCGCCACCAAACTATATCCCAAAGCTACTCCCAAATTTCTTCGCACCGTACTATCAGATAAATCCCTCTGCATTCGAGACTGGCTCAGCTTATTACTCATCGTCATCAACACTCCATTAGCCAACTCAAAATTCCCTTCCGCATTCTCAAAATTAATTGGATTCACTTTCTGAGGCATAGTCGAAGACCCCACTTCATTTTTAAATACTTTTTGCTTTAAATAATCAAAGGCTATATACAACCACATATCTTTGGCTAAATCCAAACCCACGTTATTAAACTGCCTAATTAAATCCAACAACTTGACCATCCTGGTTCTCGGCTCTATTTGAGTAGTAATCATCGTCCATGAAAGCCCCAAACCCTCTACCAACTCCCGGCTAAACTTCAGCCAATCTTTTTCAGGATAAAATTTCTGATGAGCATTAAAATTCCCCACCGCCCCATTAAGTTTTCCTCCCAATTTTAGCTCTTTAATCTCTTTTAACCACTGACTCATTCTCGAGGCAAATACCACCAATTCTTTACCAATTGTAGTCGGCACTGCCAACTGTCCATGAGTTCTTCCCGGCATTACAACTTTGCTGTACTTCTCCGCCATCTTTACAAGTTCTTTTACCAACTCAGTTTGGTTTTTTACCAACACTTTATCTTTAGCTTCTTGTAGCATCAAACCATAAGCCAAGCTATTCACATCCTCACTCGTTAATCCCCAATGCACCCATGGCTCCAGTTTTTTTAAACCTAGCTTAACCAATTTTTCTCGTATCAAATACTCCACCGCCTTCACATCATGCTTAATCTTCTCCTCAATCTTCTTCACTCTCTTTATATCCTTATCAGTTAGATTCTCCGACCACTTATTTAGGTTACGAACCTTTAAATTTTTTAATTTAATTAAATAAACTACTTCAACTTTTACCCGATACTTTATCAATGCCTTCTCCGAAAAAAACTCTCGAAGTTCACTGACATCTTTACCATATCGTCCATCAAGTGGAGTTAGGCAGTGTAACTCATCTAAGTTCTTCACCTAACTATCATAAACCAAACCAATAGTCTCATCAACTAGGCTATTCAATTCAATTTATTTACCAGAAACAAAGTCAATAAAATTATCTTTATTAATCAATTTAACCGCAATCTCTGGATATAATTTTCTAAATTGTTTTGGTACTTTAAGCTTGTCTCTTTTCCACTTAATCTCATAGCCGTTTATTATTCCCCCCTCCTCTTCCAGCCAATCAATTTCTTCTTGTCTATAAGTTCTCCAAAAATATTTTCCCACATCTTTAGAAACATTACTCAAAAACTTTACCCTCTCACTAATCACAAAATTCTCCCACAAAGCTCCAACATCATTTCTCAAATTTAATTGATTAAAATTTCGAATTAGAGCATTTCTCACCCCCAAATCATAAAAGTAAATCTTTCTTAATTTACCAATCTCTTTTCTCTTATTTCTGCTAAATGATCTCACCCTAAAAATAACAAACGCCTTTTCCAAAAGCTGAATGTATCTCTGAACCGTATTTTTATCCACTCCCACCAAATTTGCCAATTCATTGTAAGATACTTCACTTCCAATCTGCAAAGCTAAAGCGGAAAGTAACTTCTCCAAAACCTCCGGATTTTTAATTTCTTGATGCTCAAATATATCTTTGTATAAATAGCTCTTAGTTATCTCGAACAGTCTTTCAGCACTATTCCCCTTTAAAACTACCTCAGGATAATTGCCAAAAATAATTCTTCTCTCAATTTCACTTTCAATTTTTGACTTACTAAATTCACTCAACAACTCAGTCAAACTAAAAGGGTAAAGAAAAAACTCCCACTTCCTTCCAGTTAACGGTTCAGATATCTTATTAGACAGCTCAAAAGCAGAAGATCCAGTCGCCACTATTTGTGTCTCAGGATAATTATCAACCAAAAGCTTCAAGCTTAGTCCAATATTTTCCACTCTCTGAGCTTCATCAATAAACACTAGTTTCTTGTCACCTACATACTCTTTTAGCTCCTTTGATCCTTTATTTTCCAAAGCTTTTTTAACCTCAGGCTCATCACAATTAAAATAACTTGAATCATTATACTTTTTTTGAAGCTGTCTAATCAAAGTAGTTTTCCCAGATCTTCTTGGACCATAAATCACAATCACTCTACCTTTAAACAAATCTTTCTCAATTCTATCTTGAATTACTCTTTTAATCACCATATTTACATATAATTTAGTGAATTACTCACCCAATTTACAGTAAATTTAGTGAATTGTCAAGATTCCGGGCAATCCTTACTCTTTTCAAATCCCACCTCTTTCGCATCCTCTTCCTTGCAAAACCATTTATCCCCTTCGTTAGAGTTAATGCTTATTTTTTCATAGTTATAGCACCCAGGTAAGTGATATTTTTTCTCCTTAGTGTCAGATCGATAATTACCCTTAATTACACACCCTTTCTGTTCAGCCGTACACTCACTCGACCAAATTCCCCGCTTGGTTTTTACAGCTTCCATCTCAGCCAAATCAATCTCATCCGTATACCCTTTGTCTTTTGTCGCCAACCCTTCGGTTACCATCACTTTATTTACACTCACACCATCAACCCTTACCCACACTAAATCTCTCTCAAAACTCCTCTTACCTGTATTAATCACCTCAACTTGTTTACCCAACAACAACTCTTCCAATCGCTCTTTGGCTCGTTTAGATAAACAACCTTTAGGGTACTCTGGCGCATCAATACCAATCAATCTCCCCCTCACACCATTATTAAAATCTACCGTATCTCCATCAACTATATTAATTACCGTTACCACTTGATCTTCACCAGGATTTTTAAAAAAGTTAATTCCTAAAATTATTCCCAAAACCAAATTAACTACTACCGAAACCATCCCCACCTTTTTCCAGTTAAACTTAACTTTCATTACCTAAATCTTACCACAAATAATTTCAACCCCACTGACAGGGTCTGACCCTGTCACTCTACCAGCCTCGCCTCACCTTGGCTATTCAACACCTTAAACCTTCTTGCCTTCTTCCACATATACCCAAAAACCTGCCTCTGCATATCAGCTAATTCCTGATTATAAATCTCCACACAAAATACCTCTTTCCCATCATATCGATACATCACATAAACATCATTATAAATTAAAATCTCAAACTTAATCTTCATCTGACTCTCAGGAACATGCCGTATCTCCCAGTATTTCTCTACCATTTCCCGACCCACTTGAGTCCAAGGTAATAGTTTTTTAACATTAGTTAAAGTTTTAATCTGAATTTTCCTATCAATAAACTTTAATCTTAACTCCTCAGCTTCTTTATGGCTAAAAAAAGCGCCCAAATCTTTTATCTCCATAGTTAACAACTCCCCCTTAGCCTTTAATGAATTAAAAGACACTTGTTTTACCCCCTCAACTCCTTTGTAATACAAAACCTTTGACTCTCTCTTGCTCTCCCTAACTATCTTCCCCAACTGCTCCTCAATAACCGGCAAAGAGGATCTTAACGACTCCACCTCTCTCTCTTTTTCATTTATCAACAATCCCAATTTTTTAACATTACTCGCTTCATATCTGTTTCCCCTTTCGTGTAGTCTAACCACCACTAAACTCAACTTTTCCAATTTGTCCAACATTCGATACACTCTTGTTCTGGCAATCTTTAACTTTCTACTTAATGCCAGGGCTGAACCAACCCCACTTTCCAGTAACTCTAGATATACACGAGCTTCATCTATTTCTAAACCATATGGTTGAAGTAAAGATAATAAATTGTCTGTTTGTTCGGACATCTCCTTGATTATAACAAGAATTAAGTTATAATGTCAACCTAATGCAATCCAAAACTAAAGGTACAATATTCATCTTAATCTCAGCCGTTTTCTATGCATCTTATGGAATCTGGTCAAAACTCATGGGACATTCTTTTGGTGAGTTTACCCAAGCTTGGACTCGTGGCTTATTCTTACTTATAATTATTATCTTGCTAAATCAAAAATTAAAAATTTATAAACCTTTCAAAAAATCGGACTGGCCTTGGTTTATCATGATTGCTCTGGCTGGCGGCATTAACCAAGCTCCCTACTACTACGGCTTTCAACATCTTGATATTGGTACTGCTACCCTGCTCTTCTACGCTTCCCTTGTTATTGGCGGTTATCTTCAAAGTAAATTGGCCTTAAAAGAACAATTTTCAAAATCTAAAATTATCAGTCTTATTATTGCCGTTCTTGGCATGAGTTTAATCTACCGCTTTACCCTTACCTCCTCTCAAATTATTCCGGCTCTTTTTACTTGTTTGGCCGGCTTCTTGGGCGCTTCCACTGTTGTCTTAACCAAAAAGCTTTCCTCAAACTTTCACGAACTCCAGATCATGATCGGCTACTTTGTCATGCAAGTTGTCTTCAACTTACCCCTTGCCCTAATTCTTCACGAAACCCTGCCAGCCTTTTCTCACTCCTCTGCCTGGTTGGCTCAACTAGCTTATGCCATTAGTTTATTTCTAGCCAACTTCACCGCCATCGAAGGCTTTAAATATCTAGAAGGAAGTGTCGGTAGCCTGATTGGCATGGCCGAAATTCTCTTTGGTGTCTTGTTTGGACTACTTCTCTTTGGCGAAATACTCACTCCCTCAACCATCATCGGTGGCCTCCTTATCATCCTCGCCGCCTCCCTCCCCAGCCTATTAGAAATTAAAAAACAAGGTTCGTAACCTTGTTTTTACTCTATCTCTCTCCAAGCTCCATGTACTCAATAATTTCTTTTTTAAACTGCTTCTTTCTATCTTTATCCAAAAATATATTAAGTCTTCTCAAATAAACATTAGCCGCTTCGAACTCCGGAGCCTGAACAATATTATAAACCAAGAATAATGCACAATACGCCTCAATCACATCTGCAAATAACTCCCGCTCTAACTGGCTTAGTTTACCTCCAGTTTTAAAATACCCCTTAAATAAATTTACTGCTATCTCTTTCTTAATCTCCGACCCCCCAATCATGGCACACTCCAAAAAAGCTACCATAAACTCAAAGAAAACCGGCGCGTAAACCCAATCATCAAAATCCATCAAACCCACAATTTCATCCCCTTTACATTTCAAATTTGGCGGCCAAAAGTCAGAGTGAATCACATTTACTTCTAGTTTGTCAATATTTGACAATATCTTCTTCTTAGATCTTTCCCATTGCTTTAAAACATTTGAAACATTCATTTTCCAACCTCTTTGTTTCAAATCTTCATCCATAGTTGACATAATCTCGTCTCCTTTGACAAAAAACTTTTCTCCTTCTGGAATTTTCCTTGGTTTAAATGTCGACATAGATTCTCTAAAAGTATTCAATAATTTCCCAATATTAAAAGCCAATTTCGAAGTTAATGGTTTATCTTCAACCATCTGCCCCTCAATAAACTCTGTTGCCAAAATTGGATACTTCCCCCAATACTGAAGCACTTTTCTATTTTTACCAATCAACGAACGAGGAGAAATAAAGTCTTGTCTAGCCAGGTGCTTTAATATCTCAATCTCAATTTTAATATGATCCAAACTACTCTGACCAATACTATATATTCTCACTACAAATATTTTCTTATCAGTTTTTACTTTATAAGTATTGTTTGGTATTCCTCCCAAATTTTCACACTCTATCATCTCCCCAAACGGATACACCGAAATTATTTCCGGAATATGTTTTGGCAACACTTTTGGTTTATCAAAATCCATAGTTAATCATACACCATACGCACTTTTATCAGGCTGACAGGGTCAGACCCTGTCACAAACATTATCTATCCCACATTATTTTTAATCTCCGTATATTGTCCATTTTTATAAATTAACTTGAGTTTTTCACAATCCTCTTTAATGTATCGTTTCTCTAATTTTGTTTTATAGTCGGCTTTTTTTACATAACAATGAGCTACAAAATCTACTTTATTTTTCTTTTTTGTAAAATACACCTCGGCTAATTTCCGATTTACTATCCCAAAACACCAATTATCAAATCCAATCTCTTCACTCTCTTCTATATGTTT
>JBDRQW010000007.1:0-14496 GCA_043826085.1 Candidatus Beckwithbacteria bacterium
CCTCACTCCACCAAACTTTACTAAAGCCAACTTCCCCAACTCAGTATATAAATGATAAGTATTCACTAAAATTCCCAACGTTTTCGTCTCAATAATATCTCTTGAATCAAGGGCTCGAATCACCGCCCTAGTCGCATCCGGGAAAAACACCGGCAATTTTATCTCACCACTCTTGCTTTTAAATGTTTTTAACTTCATATCTGTCATAGTATACCAAACCTGCCTGCGCAGGTTACAATTAACTTTACAATAACCTTTACAATTACTTGACAATCGGATATAATATAAATATGTTTCAACCCAAGTACGATTTAACCAATGAACTCCTTACCAACATCACTCAAATAGAGCGGTTTTACGGTCAACTGGAGTCTCTAAAAATCCCTCAAAAACTAGAACTAAACTTAGAGCGAGACAACTTAATCCAATCCGCTTTTGTTAGTAACAGCATCGAGGGTAATCCCTTATCCGAAAGAGAAGTAACCAACCTGCTTTTAAGCGATCGCATTCCG
This sequence comes from Candidatus Beckwithbacteria bacterium, assembly GCA_043826085.1. Lineage (GTDB taxonomy): Bacteria > Patescibacteriota > Microgenomatia > UBA1400 > CG1-02-47-37 > CAXBYZ01. The sequence continues at coordinate 513 of JBDRQW010000007.1, forward strand.
ATTAATAGAGATGAAAAAGAAATTACCAACTACTTTCAAATTTTAAAAGACTTAAATCATCTAACCGATAAACCCATCGATATTAACCTCACTTTAAAAATTCACCATGATTTAATGATAGGTGTTAAAGATCAAATCAAAGGCCAGATTAGAAATAAAAGAGTGGTCATCGGTAAGTACTTATCTCAACTAAAAACTCTCCCTAAATTAAAAGTAAAACACGAGCCCCCTCACCACCAAAGAAACGAAATTAAAAAAGATCTGGAAAAATTATATATTTGGCTTGAACAAGAAAAAAACCTACCCATTGCCATCAAAACCGGCATCTTTCACCATCACTTTGTTTACATTCATCCATTTATAGATGGCAATGGCCGAGTCACCAGACTTCTAACCGCCTTGGTTTTTCTAAAATCAAACTACTTTATTAACAAATACTTTGTCTTAGACGACTACTACGACATTGATAGAATAATGTATTCAGACAAACTTCACTCAGCCGACTCCGGCGACAAAACCGAATGGCTCGAGTATTATACCAAAGGTGTTATGTACTCTCTTCAAGCCGCTTTATCAAGAGTTGAAAACGCCATCTTCACCCTCAAAGTAGAAGAAAGACCCACCAAAAAAGAACGCCAAGTTTTAGAAATAGTAAAAGAAAGAAACCAAGTCACCTCCACCGATATTGCCTCAGTCTTAAAAGTATCTCGCCAACAAGCCCACAACTTACTTAAAGCTTTAGTGAAAAAAGATTTCTTAAAAAAAGCCGGTAAAACCAAAAACAGCTACTATTTTCTAAAATAATACTTACAAACCACCACTGCCGCCAAATAAGTAGTAATCGGCACACTGGCAATCAATCCCAAAGATCCTACTAAAGTTGCTACGACCTCTTCAACAATAATTTCTGAATTAATTGCCACCCAACCCGGAATTATCTCGCTACTATAAAACAATAAAAATAAAGGTAAACTAGCCCCCGTATAAGCCAAAACCAAAGTGTTGGTCATTGAAGCAATGTGATCTTTGCCAATATTTAAACCTCTTTTATATAATTCTTTGATGCCCAGTTTTTGATTGGCTTTTTTTAACTCAAACACAATCGCCGCTTGGGTAACTGTAATATCATCAATCACTCCCAAGGCTCCAATCATAATTCCCCCCAGTAACAATCCCCTCATCGAGGCAATACTCTGCTGGCTAATCTGTAAAAACATAGCCTCTTCCGACCCCAATCCGGTTAACTTAGTTAATTTTGTTACCAATACCGCAATAACACCGGTTAAAACCAAGCTTAATAAGGTACTAATCAGAGAAACGGTTGTTTGTTTTTTAACTCCATGAGTTAAATATAAAGTTACACTCACAATCCCCACTGAACCCAAAATACTGACCAGTAGGGGATTTGCCCCGGCTAGAATTTGAGGCACAATAAACTTAATCACTACCAAAAAACTTAAACCTAAACCCAATAAAGATTTAAAACCTTTAAATTTTGCCAACCCGATTATAGCTATCCCATAGATTAAACTTAAAATAATCAAAGAATTAGACCTAATCCTGTCTGTAATCATAAACATTGACTCGCCGTCAAGATTTATGCCCTCCATCAAAATTACCTTGTCACCAACTTTATATAATTGCTCTTTAAGTAAAATATTTGGTGACTCATATTCAATTACTTTTTCTTGTCCCTGAAGTTCACCCTCAAGAATTCTTACCTTTAGCTCCTGCTCGTATAACTCTTTATCAATCTCAGTTTCTCTAATTATCCAAAAAACCTCACCTTTATAGTAATAATCTTTCGCAAAAACATCAGCCGGCTTAACTAGTGTTAATAATAAAACAAACAAAATTATTATTTTATTTATCATATTCCTTTATTATATGGTATAATACACGTTAATTAATAGAAAAGCAGATTTTGGTTTAAGCACGCAATCGGTGTCCGTTGCTTCTTGTCTTTTGCCCCTGTTTATATAAAAGAAAGAAGTAACTATGGCATATCGTCAATATAATAATTCAAGAAGACAATTCCGCGGCAGAAGACAAGCTCGATCCTTTGATCCCACTTATTTAATTAATAAAACAAGCCAACAGCCCCGGCTTGAAGTGGTGGAAATTAAAAATACTTTTGATGACTTTAATATAAATCAAAAGATAAAGTCTAACATTCAACAAAAAGGTTACCTCACGCCCACTCCAATTCAAGATCAAACTATCCCCTTGATATTAAAAGGCGGAGATGTAGTCGGAGTTGCCAATACCGGAACCGGAAAAACTGCCGCTTTTTTAATCCCCTTGATTGATAAAGTCTTAAAAAATAAAGACGAAAAAGTCTTAGTCATTACTCCAACCAGAGAGTTAGCCGTTCAAATTCAAGATGAATTTGTAGTTATAGCCAGAGGTTTACAACTTTACTCATCTCTTTGTATTGGCGGAGTTGGCCTGGGTGGACAAATTCGCCAATTAAGACAAAGGCCACAATTTGTAATTGGCACCCCCGGTAGATTAAAAGATCTGGAACAAAGGCGAAATTTAGATTTAACAGGATTCACCACCATAGTTTTAGACGAAGTAGATAGAATGTTAGATATGGGCTTTATCCACGATGTCCAACATTTAATCGCCTTTTTCCCTCAACAAAGACAGTCGTTATTTTTCTCGGCAACCATAGAAGGCAAAATTAATCAAGTCATGGCTAGATTTCTAAAAAATCCTTCGATAATATCAGTCAAAACCGAAATCGTAACTGATAATGTTGACCAAAAAATCGTTAGAATTGATAGAAGAAATAAAATCGATGTCTTACACGATCTCATGGTTCAAGAAGGTTTCGATAAAGTCCTGGTATTTGGCAGAACCAAGTGGGGCATAGAAAAACTAGCCACCGCTCTACTTGATCGAGGTTTTAAAGCCGCAACCATTCACGGCAATAAAACTCAAAATCAAAGACAAAGAGCCTTAAATAAATTTAAAAGAGGAGAACTAAACGTACTTTTAGCCACTGATGTGGCTCAAAGAGGTTTAGATATTGATGATGTCACTCATGTCATTAATTATGATCTGCCGGAAACAAAAGATGACTACATTCACCGAATTGGTAGAACCGCCCGAATAAATAAAAAAGGTGTTGCCATCACTCTAATGCCTTAATCTGTGATATAATTAGATATGTGTTTCCCAAAGTAACTCAGAGTAAAAGGTAAGGTATGACCAGTAAATTAAGCTTAGTAGTTGGTGACTTAGTTGTTCGTTACGGCAAAGTTTTAAAAGTTTTTAAAATCAAAAAAGACACTATTGAATTTCAACCCTTTTTTGCCTTCCAAGCGGTCAATGGCTTAAGTTTTACTCTCAAACTAAAAAATGCTTATGACGGCCATATCCGCCAACTGGTTTCTAAAAGCAAAATAAAAAAACTTCTTAGCCTGATTATCAAAAAACCGTCTGCCAAAATCAACCCTCCGGTCTACAACACCAAAACCGCTTTAAACAAAAATCAACTTGAAGAAACCCTTTGGATTATTAAAATTCTTTGGTTGGAAAAACAAAAAAAAGCCAATACTCTTCTTGGCGGTAAATTAGTCGTCTTTCGTAAAGCCATGCTCCAAGCCACTAACGAAATCGCCGCTGTTAATAAAACTTCCCCGAATCAAGCAGAACTCCTCATCCAATCAGGGCTTGAATCCAGTCTAAAATAATTTACAAGGTACGGTACCTTGTAAATTAAAATATCAACCACTGTTAACTGAACTAACCAATTTTTAAAAGTAGTCAAACAATATCAAGTCCCAGCATTATTACTAAAGTTAACAAATAGTCTAAAATTAACTTCACGGATTTAATCTCCAAATAGTAAAATTTAATATGCTAGCGAAGCTAGTCCACAATAAATAGGGAAGTAATAACCAAAAAGTAATAGGTCTAATTTTATAAAACAAAAATATCGTCAAAATAATAAATAACAATAAAACCAATATTTCGATAAAAGCTAGTCCTGGATTTTTCAATCCAAAGAAAATAATCGACCACAAAACATTTAATACCAGATGAACTCCATATACAACAAGAGCGATTTTAATATTTTTATTTAAGCCTCTTTTTTGCCAAACTAAATAGGAAGCAACACCCATCAAAGTGTATAAAGTTATCCAAACGGGACCAAATAACCAACCGGGGGGATTCCAAGTTGGTTTGTTAATCGTTTGAAACCAACCATTCACACTTGAAGTTGTAAAAATTGATCCAACTACTCCTGCCAATTGTGCAATTAAAACTGACACCATCCACATACAAAAACAATCATATCACAAATAATTTCAGATTAGAATCTCCACAAATGAATATTCTACTTTCTTGAATAATAATCGATGGGTGGCTGAGGGGAATCGAACCCCCGTTACCTGCTCCACAAGCAGGCGCTTTGCCATTAAGCTACAGCCACCATATTTTCACCCGCAGGCCTGCCTGCGCAGGCAGGGGCAGGCAGGGTTTATCCCTGCAGTAGGTTGATATATCAACCTTTGTGAGCCGTGCAGGATTTGAACCTGCGACACTCTGCTTAAGAGGCAGATGCTCTACCAACTGAGCTAACGGCCCGTGTTTACACTGAGCTTGTCGAAGTGCGCCCGGTAGGAATTGAACCTACGGCCTACTGTTTAGAAGACAGTCGCTCTATCCCCTGAGCTACGGGCGCATTATGTTTACACTGAGCTTGTCGAATGTGAGCGGGAGAGGAGAATCGGACTCCCGTATCTTGCTTGGAAGGCAAGCGCTCTACCATTGAGCTACTCCCGCGAATTTTCCCTAACATTTCAAATGTTAATAATATCTTTCTATGCAGTTCCAAAGTTTTTCTTGTTTTACTTATCATATAAATATGTGCCGTTCCGTACTTTAACTTCCCCTTTTTTCTATTTAGTCCTTTTCTTTTATCTATCATAATCTTGTAAAATTGATTAGTCTGAACACATAATTTATTTCGCCAATATTTAACAGCTTTTTTAGGATCAACATCCTGATGTAAATGTAGTTGAACTCTTAAATCAGCTTTTGGAACTCCACAAATAGTCTCTAGCCAATTTATAAAAGCTCTCAGCATTCTTGGATCTGAATTAGCTATACAAACTGTACTTCCATATTTTTTACCATCTCCCCAATAAAGACCTAAACCTAACCCAAAAAGAAATAGCTCACTATCAAAAACGTCACTATATTCAGATCTTAAATTGTTTTTTAAAATTTCTAATTTTTTTTCTTTATTCTTTTTCCTAGTACTTGCACTATTTCTATGACCTTGTTTTATTCGTTCAATAGATATTTTATTTGGAGTAAATAGAACATCTTTTAACCAACCAGATAATGTACTTTTTGGTACTTGAATCAAGCTATTTATTAAACCATAAGAATAACCACTTTTTCTTAGAGTAATCGCTCTTTCTTTTAAATTAGTTTTATCTACCATAAAACACTTTAACTATCCAATTCAAGGATATATTCAGGTGTACGATTTGTCAATGTGCGTAATACAATTTTGTCGGGGTGACTGGACTCGAACCAGCGACCTCATCGTCCCAAACGACGCGCGCTAGCCAACTGCGCTACACCCCGATTGTGGCCAGGGCGGGACTTGAACCCGCATCCGCAAAGCGGACAGCATTTTAAGTGCTGCGTGTATACCAATTCCACCACCAGGCCTGGTTGCCAGACTAAGATTCGAACTTAGAATAAAGGCTTCAAAGGCCTCTGTGATGCCATTTCACTATCTGGCAATAAAAACCCACTCCTTTATCCAAAGGTGAGTTAATATTACCCCATTATTTTACCACAAATCAAGACACATCCTCCGATTATCATCACATCGGCTATATTAAACACACTGAAAGAGAAAAAATTAATCATATCAATAACATATCCATAAACTATTCTGTCAAAAACATTGCTCAAGCCACCTAAAATAATCATTAAAAATCCTATTGATAAATATTTATCCTGATTTTTCCATGATTTTATAAATTGAATAATTAAAACAATTAATAACGAGCCAACTCCCAATACCAACCACTTTTGATTTATGTTCAAAAAAAACAAGCTCTTATTTTTATAAATCTCCAATCCACCCTTTAAAGCCAAAACCTTGATCAATCTATCTAGTATTAATAACAATCCACTCAATATCATTATTTTAATTCTAACCCAAAAAAACATTTTTAACGAGACGCTTTACCTAGTAAATAAACTCTAATGTTTCCAAAATTTGTATCAGCCGTATTCACCACTCTCTCACCAATCTTAAAAGCTTTTTCAGCCACCGTTCGATCATCCTTAACTTGAACCACCACTGCCCCCATAAATACTATCAGTAAACTCAAGCCTAGCCATTTTATTAGTTTATTTTTCATTTATAATTTACAAAACCAAACATAATCTTCTTGATTATCAGTTAAACAACTTTACGCAACCTAATTAACATTCTGATTTCCAAAGATATTAAAACCAGACACCATTATTCTAAACCTTGGACCAAATGCTTTTCTTGCCTCTTCAGACTCAAACACACAGCTCAAACCATAACCCTGTTCCTGATATAAAGTAAATATTCCTTGAAATGCTAAACCATCTTCTGTTTCCCAAACTAACTCGATTGCTTTCTCATCATCCAAAGTTGTTTCCTCTTTTCCAGCCCGAACGATAATTTCTTCTGTTAACATCCAATCGCTAAACTCTTCTAATGTTTGAGGTTCGCCACTTTCACCAGTCAAAGAATTATAAAAACCATAACCTCTGCAAGTAATTTTTTTATCAGGGGAAATAAACTCTCTGCCATGATTATTAGTAGGTGCTTCACCCAAAGTCCATGAGGCCGGATAATCAACTGCAAATCCATACCGGTCATTTTCGTAAATCGCCCAATCTCCGGAATCAAAACCTCTTTGCCCTATCCACCACAAAACCAAAAATATAACCAGTATTCCCACCAACCCTACCTTCAACCACTTACTTTTCTTAACTATGCGAGCAGTCATATTATTAGTTTATATTGCTATCAAACTTCTTTCCATAGCAATTCTTCGACTTCACAAATTTGAACTTCACCTGCTTTTTATCAAATTTTCACTAATAATAATAGTATAAAATCATAAAATAAGTGTAATACTTGACTTAATCTGTTATACTAAATATGCGTTGGTGGGCGAAAGCTCCTCTTCGGGTAAGATATATCTAACCTGAGAGCCAACGCCTAATTAACGCCTTCACAGGCGTTTTTTAGTCTTTGACCTTCTTTTGTGTCGCATTATACTTAAAAATTTGTACTTTCCCGTTCCTATTTTTTCAACAACAACCTTAACTTTTCCTTCATTTTTTATAAAGCAAGCAAGCTCATATTGAATAGAGTTTTTAAACTTTCCCTTAACCTTTTTTTGAACCTCTCTAGTTTGAGAAATTCTTTTACAATTTTTAATAACCCATGGAGCATAAGCTAAACACATTAATTTTAAATATTGCTCACTAATATTCCTTGGTTTTCTATTTTTAAAAATTAAATGATTAAAACCATTTGTCGATTAATTAACTTATGTATTTTCATCTCACTTAATATTATACCGCACTCTTAAAGTAGGGGGGCTTAATCCTAAAAGAGGGGATCAACACCAACAACCCAAGCCAACCAATATTTTTCTTTAACTCAATTTTCTTTAACTTTAGCACTAATTTATTCTACCAAAAACCACACATAATTCCACCCACCAGCCTTCAAGGGTTTATCCTGAGCGCAGTCGAAGGGTTTATCCTTGCAGGTAAAATTAAGTGGTAAAATATTAATATGAATTACGCACATAAAAATATTCAACTAGAAAACTTTAATCCTCTCCAAGAGACAAGGGAAATTCTTGCTGATCAAAAACTTCTCAAAGATATCAAGGAAGCCGAGGAAGATTATAAAAATGGCAAGTACAAAACTTTCAAAGAACTCTTTGGCACGACACCAGGGAAATGTTTGAGAAAAAATTAGTGATAGAATATAAATATGCCAATTTTTAAAGTCGATAAGAATTGATACTTTAGTTCAAAAAATATAGTTAAATAGAGCTTATGATAGATAAAAAGAAAGAAGAAACAAATCCGAAACAAAAGCGACTAATCACTCTTATTTCAACCAAAAATAAATCGCCAGAACAAGTAGCAAAAAAATTAATGAAAAACTACAATAAATATCTAGAAAAATCCCCACAAAAAAGAAAACAACCAAAATGATTCAGAGAGGGTCCTAGAAAAGACTAATACTGCAACCTAAACTACCTACAAGGATCATCCCTGTAGGTGAACCTAAGTTTTTTGAGCGGGAGACCCCGCAAACAACTTCGATACCGTCACCAAATCATCCTCTAGAATCAATATTGTTTTGTTTAGAACCAACCATACCAAGATACGAATCGTTTTACGTCTTATTTTAAGAAACGAATTTGCAAATTCAAATTAAAGAATAGTTTTCCATTCTTTTCGTATAGCTTGCCATATTTATAACGCGCGGTACTGGAAGCATCAAATTTTGTATTTTCGTATAAATACGATCGAAACTCGTCTCGATTATACAAATGATAACAAACAACTTCGCCGTTTTCTTTAACGACAATATAACCTCCCTGTGCTTTTGTAAATCCATCCCATGATTTACTCGGTACCATACCAAGCGCAACCGCATCCAAAAAGTTTTTAATTTTATATTCAAAATTATTTTGAGAAAGTCCGAATTTATTAAATACTTGTTTATTTTCGGCAAGTTTATCTGTCAAGCCAGAAATCGTTCTATTACTACTTGAAAAAAAGTCAAACAACATCTGTGCGATGAACTCCGGTAATGCGGTATCTATCATTTTCATGTTCAGATCAAATTGTTTATTTGATACTTTATCAAATTCAAAGATTCCGCCGTGTTTACAAATATAATTAACACGATCGCGAATCTTGGAACTTGTCTCTATGGAATTAACTTTATCAATGCCTCCAGTAAATGACTTCACCTCATAGATAAAATTTGTGGTTTTACCTGCATTAAGTAATGTGGATGCACCACCAACCATAGACTTTATCGAAAAACCTAACATTGGAGAAGTTTTTGAAATCCGATCATAAATAATCGCCACTAAATCTGATTTTTGTTCGTTATCAGCTTTAACTTTTTTACAAAGCAATTCTTCCATCAATTTGCCAGCTTCGGGAATTATAAAAGAACTGCTTTTTTCATTTCGAATTCGTTTAAAAATTTTCAGAGTTTTTTCTTTTAATTTTGAAGAGTCAAAAATTTTCAACGTTCTGCCCTCTTCATCCATAATCGAAACTTGCGTATCGGATTCGGTCAAGTCATAAATTTTTACAAATTCGTCTTTTTCTTTTCTGATTATTTTATGGAATATAAAAAACTTTCCATCAATCACTTTTAAATTTTTATCCGCCGCAAAAAGTTTGCGTTCTTCCAAAATTTTAAGGAAAACGTAAAACTCAGACCATTCACCTTTGTTATTTTTTCTTATCATATTTGTTTAATGTTGTAATTATTTCTTCCGCAATCGCTTGAATTGCGGGCACTGCAACGGAATTACCGAGTTGCTTCATCGCTTGAACCTCAGACATTGTTGGTGGAAATTCAAACCAATCGGGAAAACCTTGCATTTTCAATCCTTCTCTTGGGCCAATCCTGACAATCTTTCCGTTAACACGATATGAATCCCAATTTCTACGATCGGTAATATTACTTCCTCGACCCCCGACCCGTAAGGTATATCCTATCTCTTTTTCACATGCTCCTCCAAGTATATCTGACATAGAATACTTCAATTCTTTTAAGGGTTCGGGAAAGTCAAAATGAATTGACTTATCCTTGAAACCCACCATAAACAAACGAGGACGATGTTGTGGCATTCCGAAATCGGACGCTTTTACTATTTTTGGGAAGAAAGAGTACCCGAGATCATCCTCGATTATTTTTTTTATTGTCTCAAAAGTCTTCCCATCATCATGTTTGAAAAGGTGTCGCACATTTTCCAAGAAAAACGCTTTTGGTCTTTTTTTGTCAATGATATTGACGATATTAAAAAATAAAGTTCCCCTTACTTCATTAAAACCTTTCTTGAATCCCGCTTGTGAGAATGGTTGACACGGGAACCCCGCCGTTAAAATATCAAAATCAGGAATATTTTTCATTTTAACTTTCGTAATATCACCGACAAAATTCCCGGATTGAAAAACTTTCGGAGACATTTTGAAAAAATTATGTTTATATGTTTTTTGTGCAGGTTCATCCCATTCCGAAACAAAAACACACTCTCCTCCAACATTATGAAAAGCGATATGAAATCCTCCGATGCCCGCAAATAAATCAATAAATTCCCAACCCTTCTTTTTATTTTTGCTTTCGGGAGTGTTCTCGTTTACACCATAAAAATACATTTGATTGGCATCAACTAGTAAATCGAACAATGACACTTGCATGCCTTCCGCAACATATTCGGTTTTTATCAGTTCTGTCTTTTTTAATTCACCAAGTACACTATGTGAAGTGTTTTTTGTGACAATCAGAAAATCAACAACATTGATACCCATCAGTTGACCGGCCTCAATGATTCTTTTGGCGACTTTTTTGTCTTGCTTACTGGGATTGGAATCACCAGACGGATGATTATGTACCAAAATCACGCCCGCGGCATTCATCTTGAGTCCAGGTGCGAAAACTTCTCGCGGATGTATCATACTTTTATCCAAAGTGCCGATTGAAATCGTCTTCTTTTTTAAAAGTTGGTTTCGCGCATTCAAGTATAAACAAACCAGGTGTTCTCTTTTTTTATTCTTCAAATCAGAGACCATCGTAATTGCGTCTTTTGCGGATAAGACAAGATTGTCAAAATCCGCCAGTTCATCTTGGATTCTACGCGCCAAAGACAAAGCAGATGCTATCTGTAACGCTTTTGCTTTTCCGATTCCCTGAATTTTTATCAATTCGTCAACGGTTACAAATAATATATTGTTCCCGAATTTTCGAAATATTTTCTGCGCAAGAATTTTAACATTGGTTCCCTTAATTCCGGTTCCGAGTAATATTGCCAAAAGTTCGCTTTTGGTCAATGCATCCGCACCCTTTGCCAGAAATTTTTCTCTCGGTCTGTCGATCTTTGGTGTATCTTTTAACCTAACCATATGAATAATTCATTATAAAGTAAATAAAAAAGTTTTGAGTGGTAAATTAAATTTTAATCCAACTACTCTCACAAAATTTCAATTTTACTATTCATTTTCACAACGATTCAGCGATTCAGGAACGAGCCCAGAAAAGACTAACACATCAACCCAAAATACCTACAAGGATCATCCCTGTAGGTGAATTTATATATTTTGAGCGGGAGACCCCACGACCGCGTAGCGACTTTATCGTTGATAACGAAACGTTCTATCAACTGAGCTACTCCTTTACAGAGGTAATTTTCTCATTAAACTCTCAACCTACATTCTAGTTTGAATCGCACCACCTAGCTCCTTTTTAAATAATTCATTAGGTGTGTAGTAATTTAAACACTTTCTTGGTCGGTTGTTAATTTCTTCTACAATCTCATCTAGCTCACTTTGCGTCAAGTCATCAAAGCTGGTACCTTTCGGTAAGTAACGCCGAAGGAGTCCGTTGGTGTTTTCGTTAGTGCCTCTTTGCCAGGATGAGTAAGGATCACAGTGATAGGTTTGCATTCCCAGAATTTGTCTTAAAATAGCATGATTAGTAAATTCTTTACCGTTATCTAAAGTGGTAGATTTTCTAGCTAATTCTGGTAACTTAACAAATAGAGATAGTTGAGCAAGAATTCTTGCCGGTGACTCCATGGAACCTACCAACTTAGCTTTTAACTTTCTTGTTTTTCTTTCAACGGTGGTGTGAATAACCTTACCGCCACGCTTACCAATAACACTATCTCCCTCCCAGTGACCAAAGCTTTTTCTACTATTAACTAGTTCTGGTCTGAGGTGAATATTAACTCTGTTAGGAATACGAGATTTATGAACTGATCTTCCGGTTTGTTTTCTCCTCCTTTTTTGTTTTCGAGGTAAATACTCCCACCATTTACGATGAGATTGTTCCTTAGAGTAGATGAATTGATAGATAGTCTCAGGGCAAACTCTCATGGATGGATCTTTAGGAAAGGTTAGCTTCATTCTGCCAACTATTTGCTCAGGGCTCCAACCACGAAGAAGACGATTGACAGTCCATTTGTAAACTTGAGGATTCTTTAAAGTAGGTCGTTTTCTAGCTACTACTACTCTTTCCTGACTTACCCAACATCAATTTCTAGAAATATCCGGCCTAATATATCAGTCTAAAGTGATGGTCAAACAGGTAATTGTCGTACTAAAGGGTACAATATCTCTGTGTACCGTCTTCGCACCACCAAAACCAAGTCAAAAGCCACCGCTGTTCAAGTAGTCCAGTACAGTAACCGTAAAACCGTAGTACTTAAACACATTGGCAGCACTAAAGATAAAAAAGAGCTTACCCTGCTTAAAATATCAGCTAAAAACTGGATCAAAAGCCACGACCCGCAACAAAGACTTTTTACCCAACGCGTACACTCCTCTCGAACGCCAAAGAAACCATCTTCATCCCAGGTTCTAGTCCTCAATCAGGTAGAACTCATCTCCACTCACTCCACCTTCACCTACCAAATTCTAACCCTGATCCTTAGTAAGTTAGGCTTCACAAATCTACTTAAAAATTCACCTAATCGTCAACTCCTTTTAGATTTAGTCATTGCTCGTCTCATCAAGCCAGTCTCAAAACTAGAATCAGTTAACTTTCTCAGGCAAGAATTTAACATTAATTACTCTCGTAGTTATGTCTATCGAGAACTGAAAGAATACACTGCCCTTAAAGACAAAGTAGAGCAACTAGTAGTCAACGTAGCCAAGAAACACTTTAGCTTTAATTTTAAGCTGATCTACTACGATGTTAGCACCCTTTACTTTGAGTCATTTAAGAGCGATGACGAACTCAAGCAGTGTGGTTTTAGTAAAGATCACAAATTCAATCAACCCCGGATAGTCATTGGTTTGGTAGTTAATGATCAAGGGTTTCCTGTTAGTTACCAGATATTTAAGGGTAATAAGTTTGAAGGACACACTTTTATACCGGTAATTGAGAAACTCCAACAAAAACACGCCATCAAGACTCTCACCATCGTGGCTGACGCGGCCATGATCAGTCAACAAAACATTGATCAATTAAAAAGAAAGAAGCTTACCTACATTGTTGGGGCCAGAGTGGGAAACTTAAGTCAAAAAGTTATTAAACAGATCAGCACAGCCCTCAAACAACAAGATCAGGTTGCAATTAGACTTAAAACCAAACGAGGGGAACTCATCTGTCAGTTCTCACAATCCCGGCACTACAAAGATAAAAGCGAAACCACCAAGCAAGTTACCAAAGCCAAAAACACTTTAGAAAAGAATCCGGAGAAAGCCAGTAAAAGGTTGAAGTTTATCAAAAAGTCTAAAGATAAAGAAAAACTTGAGTTTAATCAGAAACTTTTAGATAAAACTAAGTTGCTGTGGGGAATAAAAGGCTATTACACCAACCTTAAGGAGATAGAGATTTCTAATCAAGAGGTAATTAACCAATACCGCCAGCTTTGGAAAGTAGAAAAAGCCTTTCGGATCACTAAATCTGATCTTCAAGCCAGGCCAATTTATCTACGCAATACCGACACCATTAAAGCTCACCTGCTAATCTGCTTTCTAGCTTTAAGTGTAGCTAAGTATATGGAGATTAAGTCAGGACTATCTCTTAACAAGGCTATCCAGCTTCTTCAAACAGTCAAAGATGCAAAAATTAAGAACAAACTAACCAATGAAGTTGTTACTCTAACATCTTCCCCCTCAAGTGATGTGGATAACTTTATCCAAAAGTTAGGTTTTTAGGGTTTGTCGTACTAATTTGGGTAAGTCAGGA
>JBDRQW010000008.1:0-7338 GCA_043826085.1 Candidatus Beckwithbacteria bacterium
TCCCACAAACCACTGCCTTTTAATTTAATCCTTAAAATTTCACTACCATTATTAATAAACAATTCATCGCCAACAAACTGATTGACTCCCCGGGGTGGAACCCTGCCTCGCCGGTAGGCAGGTTGTTTACTCCCCGGGGTGGCAATATCAATCACATAATGCTTTTCCACTCCACTTGCTTTTACCGCCAAATAATCCACTACCATTAACTTGCCATTAACCATCGCCCCAATATATTTTTTATCAAAAGAAAATATCGCCTTAACCCCATTTCCCAAAGCAGTGTACCTCACCTTACTCTTCTCAACCAAATCATAAAAATAACTACCACTACTATCACTATAAAAAATCGTCTTATCATTTAAATAAGCCAAACTACTAACCTCACTATCAACTACTTCCCTGGCCACCATATCACCATCACTACAAACCACCTGATAAACTTTATAATCTCCCTCAAACACTTTCCCCGCCATCACCAAGATATTTGAATTTAAAAAATCCACCAGCATATCTTTTAACTCCAACCTATACCCATCCACCAACACACTCCCCTCACCGCAAGTTTTTGACTTATATTTAAACTCATCACCTTGTTTATAAACAATCGTCTCCCCGTCAGCTGACAACCTATACTCGCCAACTTCATAAACCCAATCCATAGCCAACTTAACTATCCTTGTTTTAATATCAAACTCTTTTAAATCATCATCTTTCAGAAAATACAGCTTATCAACCTTCAGGGAGACTCCCTGAAGTTTAGAGTTAGACCAACCCGCCAATCTTGCCAAATCAGAATCATAGAACAAAATCTTATCACTAACCTCAAACACCAACAAAGACTCCGGGTTGTATTCCACCATCCCTATCTTGCTATAATATCCCTCTGAATCCAAAACAATTTTCTGCCACAAACTTGGCAAAAACTCTTTTAACTCACCCTGCCCAACCTGATACATGCCCGGAAAACTAAACTCACCCTCATCAATACTATCTTTGGCATAATTATCAAAACTAACTTCATACTCACCCTCGGCCAAATCATCTATAATCACCTGCCCCAAAACATTGGCCGGCACCGTCCTTAAAATCTGAACTTCGCCCGATTTTCTAATAGAAACCGAAACCCCGCTAAAAACCTTTTCTTTATAACCAAAAACACTATCATTATCCTCATCTAAATAAAACAACCAAATCATTTGACCCGGCTTTTTCTCAATTAACTTGGCCCTTTCACTTAAAGACTCTCTCTCCTCTTCAACTATAACCTTATCTTTCTTTTCCAAAAAATTCACCAACCCTCCCATAAATATTAACAATGCCAAAACAACCACCACCATTAACCTAAATACTTGCTTTTTATTCAAAGACTTTTTTTGCACTTCTTTTACATCTTCATTTATATTCAATTCATTAACATCCGGTAAAAAATCCTGCATTACTAAAAGTATAGTATAATAAGAAGCTTATGAAAAGAACCCCGCGACTACTCATCATTATCATCGTCATTACCATACTAATTTCCGGAACCCTGCTGGCCATCAGAATTGCCAAAGGCTATAGACCGTCAATTGCCAACAAAGTTTTTGAAGGCACCGGCTTGCTCTCAGCTAATTCATTTCCTCGTGGCGCCAGTGTTTTTATTAATGACAAGCTTACCACTGCCACCGATGACACCATTAATCTGCCACCGGGAGAATATAGAATTAAAATTGCCAAAGACGGCTATATTCCTTGGGAAAAAACTCTTATTTTAGAGCCTGAGCTTGTCACTCAAACCGATACCAGATTATTTCCATCTGTCCCTGATCTAAAACCCCTTACTTTTACCGGAGCCTCAAACCTCACCCCCTCCCCTGATGGCCAAAAAATCGCTTTTACCGTTGAAAACGCTACCACTTCAGACAAAAATGGACTTTACATTATTGATCTTTTAGACCGACCCTTCTCCTTAAACTCAGACCCCCGGCAAATCACCAGAAACTCTCAAAAGTTCGACTACTCCTTGGCCAAATTCACTTGGGCACCTGACTCAACTCAAATTATCGCTACTTTTGAGGAAGCTAATCTTATCTTATCCGCCGGCAATTTTAATGATATAAAAGATCAAAAAGACATCACCGCCAGCTTACCTCTTCTACTTAAAGAATGGAACGCCACCTTAGACAAAAAAGAACACGAAAGATTACTTGAATTGCCGGATTTTATGCAACAAATAGCCACTGCCTCGGCCACTGCCGTCTACTTTTCCCCAAACGAAGACATGCTAATCTATACTGCCACTGCTTCCGCTCAAATCCCGGAAAACTTAATCATCCCCCTCCCTGCCAGCTCCACCCAAGAACAAAATAGAAACCTTGAAGCCGGCAATATCTATATTTACGACATTGAAGAAGATAGAAATTTCTTGGTCTCTAAAGGTGACTCCTTAACAGGAAAATCCGAGGGGTTCGGAACTTCAGCAAGTACTCTTGCGATCCCGACGAACGTCGGGACTAGTTCCGAACCTTCTGCATTAACGTCCCTCACCAACCGCTACTCCCCTTTAAACATTCAAAACATCCAATGGTACCCAAACTCCAAACACATTATTATTGTTAACCAAGAATCCATTGTTATTGCCGAATATGATAACACCAATCACCACACCATCTACGCCGGACCATTTGCCAACAATTTTGCTTACCCTTGGCCCGATGGCAATCGTTTAATAATCCTCGCCTCCCTAAACGGTGGCTCCAATCTCCCCCCAAACCTCTACTCAATTAACTTAAAATAACCTATAGTTAGTCAAGGTTCGTAACCTTGAGTGAATGAAAATCGTCAAGCTCACTTCTACCAATCGCTCTAAAATAATTACTCAAGCTATTAAAACTCTTAAAACCAACGGCTTAATCATCTATCCCACTGAAACTTGCTATGGTGCCGGTGTTGACGCTACCAATCAAAAAGCCGTTAACAAACTTCTTTCTTACAAAACTTTTCGTCAAGGTAAACCACTATCAATTGCAGTTGCCAACCAAACTATGGCATCAAAATATATCATACCTAATACTACTGCTCTAAACCTATACACTAAATTCTTGCCCGGACCTTTAACCGTAATTTCTCGCGGTCTAAATAAAGTCGCCAAAAAAGTTCAATCTGAAACAGGTACTCTCGGTGTTCGTATCCCCGACTACCCTTTAATTATTAAAATTATTACTAAACTCAATCGCCCCATCACCGCCACCTCAGCCAATGCCTCTTACAAAAAACGTCCCTATTCTATTAAAGATATTCTAAAAAACACCAGCAAAAAACAGCAAAGCTTGATTGATCTAATTATTGATGCCGGAACTCTCCCTAAGCGTCCAACCTCCACTATAGTTGACACCACCCTCGACGACTTACTCGTCCTTAGGAAGGGTGGTTCCGAACTTTCAGCGGCCTGCAACGCAGTGAAAGGCAGTTCGGAACCTTCTATGAAGAACTCGATTCACTCCCGGAGTGAGAACTTCTTTCACTCCGAGAGTGTCCAACTCACCACCACCTCCCCCAAACAAACAATAAACCTCGCCCAAACCTTAATGCTAAAACATTGGAACACCCTACAAAAACAACCTTTAATGTTTCTTTTAGTCGGTGAACTAGGCACCGGCAAAACCCAATTTTGTAAAGGCATTGGCAAATTTTTAAAAATCAAACAAATAATCGCCTCACCAACCTACACTATAGAAAAAGAGTATCCCTACACTCGCCACTCAATCAAGGGCCTCTTTCTCCACCTTGACACTTGGCGTATCCAAAACATTGAAGAACTTGACCAACTAAATCTTAAATCACGTCTCAAACCCAAAACAATCATCGCTATCGAATGGGCCAACCGCACTTATAAACCCCTTCTTAGTCTTGCTAAAAAAACCAACGCCAAAGTTATTACAATAAAAATCTCTTCCGAATCTTCTCCATCTCATCGCCGGCTAACTTTTCACCTTTAAGATTATCCTTTTTCCCCGGCATCAAATGCACATGTGCGTGAGGTATTTCCCAACCAAATACTAATGATCTCACTCCTTCACCATTCACCTTCCGATGATTTCTGGCAATCTTGCCAACCACTTCAAAATACTTACCCAAATTCGGACAATCCCAAACCCACTCCACATGCTCTTTGGGAATTACCAAAGTATGCCCCGTTGAATTTGGGAAAATATCCAAAAACGCCAAAAATTCCTCATCCTCATAAATCTTATAACACGGAATTTCACCTTTAACAATTTTGCAAAAAATACAGTCAAACATTAATAAACCCCTCCACGTCTTTTTTTTCTAATATTATTGATCTTCTACAAGATTTTAACAGTGCATAGCTGGGTTTATGTTTAAAACCAACATAAACCACTTCTTTGTCCTCGTTTTGAACCGCTTCTATTGCTGGCACCAGATCAGAATCCGAACTAACCAAAATAAACTTATCATATTCATCTTTATATGCCCCCTTCAACATATCTACCACCATTTGTACATCTACGCCCTTTTCATGATACTTGCCACCAGATTTTAATAAATATCCCAAAAAATACTCAATCTTTTGCTTTTTTAAATTCGCCAGTAACTTCCTTTGTTTCCTAAACATTTTCAATGATTTCTTGGAGCCATCTGTTCTAATTGCCCCAATATAATATTTAATCTTTAAATTAGTGTTTTTATCTAAAAGTGAATTAACCAAACCAGCATAATCATACTCAACCAACTTCTTAATCTTTAAATCTTTTAACTTGTAGTATAAATTACTACCATCAATTATAGTTAACACTCGTTTTTTCATACAAAATCATCATAGCACCAAAAAAAATACCCTGCAAAGAGCAAAAGCTGTTGCAGGGGGTTTTAGTAACCCTATTATACTATAATAAGCCTATGAGTCAACCCATCATCCTTGCCATCGACACTTCCTGCGACGAAACCTGCGCCGCTGTTTCTTGCGGTCGAAAAATTCTATCAAACGTTATCTCCTCTCAAATAAATATTCACGCTAAATGGGGCGGAGTCGTTCCCCACCTAGCCAAACGCGCTCATCTTGAAAAGATTGAACCTGTGGTGCGCGAAGCCTTGCTTCGTTCACAAAGGTCCGTTCTTGCCGAACGGCAAGGCCGGACCTTGAAGGACTCGAGTCCGTACTCGGACTCGAAAAAAAAGACTCCAGGGCAGTTCGAAACTTTCAACGGAAACACTCCCGGAGTGAAACCTGCCTGCGCAGGCAGGGAAGTTCCCACTCCGGGAGTGAAATTCATCAACGCCATCGCCGTTACCATCGGCCCCGGCCTCGCCCCGGCCTTAGAAGTTGGTATTGCCTACGCTAAAAAATTGAGCCTTGAACACCACAAACCTCTTATAGCTATTAACCATATGGAAGGACACCTCCTTTCCTCCCTGGCTCTTCCCAACACCCCCACCCCTAACACTCCCGGAGTGAAACCTGCCTGCGCAGGCAGGGAAGTTCCCACTCCGGGAGTGAAATTAATCTTCCCAGCCATTGGCAGTCCCCTCTTCCCCGCCATCGGCCTCCTTGTCTCCGGTGGCCACACCCAACTCATTTTAGTTAAAAAAATTGGCGACTATCAACTCCTTGGCGAAACCCTAGACGATGCCGGTGGCGAAGCCTTGGACAAACTAGCCAAAATGCTAAAACTTGGCTACCCCGGCGGACCAATTATTGAAGAACTGGCCAAAAAAGGTAATCCTAACGCCATTAAACTCCCGATTCCCATCCGTTACTCTAAAGACTTTAACTTTAGTTTTTCCGGCCTTAAAACCGCGGCTTTATATAAGATTCAGGACAGGTTCGGAACTTCAAAGTCAAATGGTTCCGAACTTTCAGCGGTCTGCAACGAAGTGAAGGATAGTTCGGAACCTTCTCCATCCAAAAAATTTACCCACAACATGGCCGCCGCCTTCCAACAAGCCATCGCCATCTCCCTCACCACTAAACTAACTCGAGCTATCAAAGAATATAATCCCGAAAGTATCTTACTTGGCGGTGGCGTCTTTTCTAATCTCTATATTAGAAATCAAGTCCGAAAAACCGTCAAATCCTTCAACCTCCTTCTCCACTGTCCCTATTCCAAAAAACTCTACACAGATAACGCTGCCATGATTGCCATCGCCGCCTCCTTTAAGTTTTACAAGGGTTCAACCTTTGTAAAAAATCTAGATAAACTCGATCGCCAACCAAACTTATCCTTTTAGGTTACGAACTTTAAGAAGTTCGAGTTCGTAACCTTCTCGGGTTCGGAACTTTCAGATGTTCAAAAGTTCGAAACCTTGATATATAATTAACCCACGCTCTCATAGTTTAATGGATAAAACAGAGGTTTCCTAAACCTCCGATGGAAGTTCGATTCTCCCTGAGGGCACAGTCACATGAAGGTTACGAACCTTCATGTAGAATACATTTAATCGGGGTGTAGCGCAGTTGGTAGCGCGCGTCGTTCGGGACGGCGAGGCCGACGGTTCAAATCCGTCCACCCCGACTATATCCCCAAAAATACTTCCACTATTCTGCCAATTCTTCCCGTGAGTAAAACAAACACTCTTCCGCTGACTGCCAATCAATAATTTCTTTGTCTTCAAAAACTAATTTTCTTTCTTTCTTTGCCGTCTCAACTCCATCCGAAGCGTGAATCAAATTTAACTGTTGGCTAATTGAAAAATCTCCCCTAATCGAACCGGCCTCAGCTTCCCTACCCGAAGTACTACCCACCAACTTTCGAACTACCATCACTGAATCAATCCCTTCCCATAGCATGGCCACAATCGGCGATGATTTCATAAACTTTTTCAACTCATCAAAAAAACCTTTATCTTTATGATGGCTATACCACTCATCCAAAATCCCATCGGTTAAACGCATCATCTTTAACCCCACCAATTTTAAACCTTTTTTTTCAAATCTTTGAATAATCTCCCCTAGTAATCCTCTTTGTAATCCATCCGGTTTTACTAAAACTACTGATTGTTCTAATCTCATATTATTTTTTCTTTGGAATACCAAATGCCACTACCACTAAAGCAATCACGGCTACCCCAAAAGCAATCTGGGCTAGATTAATTTGACGAGTTAAATCAATCATTTTACCTCCAATAATTTTTCAAATCTAACTGCTACTATAAAACTTATTATAACAAGCACTCCATTAACAATCAATGTTAATAAATCTCTTGTTACTAACATCGCCCCAAACCATAAAACTACCAAATCAGAAAATACCGAAGAAGTCACCTTTATCTGTGCCTTAGCAATCTTCATACTATCATTATATCCTAAACAATTAATTTCTCAAATCGAGTTTCATC
>JBDRQW010000009.1:0-3784 GCA_043826085.1 Candidatus Beckwithbacteria bacterium
GTGGGAATAACAAAGTTGAAAACATCAACTCCAAAAAAGTAGCCAATAACTTTCATTAAAGCCCAAGCTGCGGCCACGATACCCAGACCAACTAAAGCCATAGTGATGCGATCACGAGCCGCTTGAGTTTGAGTTTTGTCACCGCCGGATAAGATCCATTGAATGCCTCCCCAGACTAGAAAAGCAAAGGTAAGAATGGCGGCCACGATCATAGCTACTTGAATTCCAGCAGAGAGAAGGTTGCCAATATCTTTAACGCCGGTGGTCGGTTCTTTGATGGTGATTGATGTTTGAGCGAAAGCTTTTGATATCATAGGCTTATTATGAAAATAATTATTGATAATGTCAAGATGAGAAGGTTACGAACCTTGCCAAAACTTTTAGAGTTTAGGCAGATTAATTTTAAAGGTGCCTCCGGGGGTGCTTGATATACCGAGAAAATAAACAATTAATCGCCAGAAAATCCAGACAATAGCAGTGATGGCTAGGCCGGCAATGGCTTGAGTGATTTTTGATTTGGCTGACTTAGCTTTTTCTTGTTCTCCTCCCGAAGTTAAGTACTCGATACCGCCCCATAAAAGATAAAAAAGAGTAGAGATAGAAGCAACTATTAAGGCAATTTGAATGAAGTTATGCAAGAAACCGTCAATTGATTTTATTTTAAAGAAAGAACTGACTTCGGAATTAATGTTGGTAGTTAATTCAGTGGGGGTGGTTTGACTAGTGGGAGGATTATAAGGACTACCTGGATCATCTTCAAATTCAAAACTAAGTAAATTATTGTTTGGCTGAATGGATATTTCTTTGGTCACTTCGACTCCTTTTGATTGCTCAGTGTAAACACTTCGACTTTATTCAGTGTAAACATTTTGACTTCGCTCAGTGTAAACATATTTATTGTAATATTTGCCAGCTGGGATTTAAAATATCAAGTCCTGTAATAACACTGATTATTTTCATAATTGCATAAGAAAGAGCTAAAAAGGTGAGTCCAAGAATTCCATTAAACATTTTATCTTTGGCTCTTTTAAGACGATCTTGGTTACTACCGGAAAAGATCCAATCTAAAGCTCCCCAAGCTAGATAGAGAAGGGTGGCAATACCACCGGCAATGACTAAAGTTTTCCAAACAATGGCGATGTATTTGGTTAAGCCGGCACTGCCTGCGGGAAGATTGGGAATAGCTGGGTTGGTAATAGGCATATTTTAATTATACATTATCCATTTAAAGGTTCCGAACTAAAATTTCGGAAAGTTCGGAACCTTTATTTAGGTATAAGAGAGTTTAATATATTTTCCGGAGCTAAAATATCGATACCGGTGAGTTTTCCAATAAGGTAAGTGATGGGTAGAACAGCGGCAGTGGCAAGCAGACCGATAAAAGCGTCGCCCATTTGTTTTTTAGCTTTTTCCAGTTGAGCCGGATCATGGCCTCCGGTAATCCAAGTAAAGGCGCCGATGACAAACCAAAATAAAAAAGCTAGACCGGCAAAGATAGTGATAGTTGAAATAATGCTAGTTAAAATTTCTGTAAATCTGGTGGGAGCATCAGTAGTTTTGAGGGCATCGGAAAAACCTGAAAAGCCGGTGAGTTGGATCATGATGAGCCTCCAGGGATTGCTCCGGGAATTTTAGGGTTAAGGATAGCGGTAGAGTCACCAAAAAAAATAAGGCCGATTAAAGCGGCGAGGGCGATTGAGCTGGCGATGATGACTAATCCAAGCAGAGAGATCCAGATTTTTGAAGAAGCTGATTTAACTAGTTCCGGTTTTCCGGATGAACCAATGTATTGAATGCCGGCAATTATAAAATTAATTAATGTCCAAGCTGCCCCAATAAAAATAATGGCTTTTAAGATGTTGTTGAAGAGAAAAATTAAGCCGGTAGCATCTTGACTGCCGTATTTATCAACTCCGGGAGGAGGTTCGATGTTTCCGAAAAAATCTTGAGCAGTGGCGAGTAAAGTGATAATCATATTATGGATTTGGAAAAGTTATATATTGTGAAAATAAGATTCCCGGTTCGGTTAAAGGGATACCAAGGAGTGTTGAGACTAGAGAAGCAAGAGGATAGGCCGCCGCCGAGACAACAATACCAATTAAGGCGTTGGTCATCATGTTGCGGGCGGTTTGGATTTTTTGAGTATCTCCGGCGGAAGTAATTAAGTTAATAGTGGCGATGATAAAGTAGATAAGAAAAGCAAAGCCGGCAACTATGGTGATAATACCAATTATGTTGGACAAAACTATTGATAAACGATTGCCGATCTCGGCTCCATCGGCAAAAGTGTAGCCAAGTGGGTTACCTGAAATTCCGGTTGGAGGAGTAAAGGACTCTGGTTCTGTAGTTGTAGGCATATAAATTATGGTAGAAATATAAATTTTGGTTTAGTGAGGGCGGTGGGGTCGTTGAAAAATAGTTGACCAATAATGGCGGCAATAACAAAGCTGGCTACTATTAAGATAAGGCCGTAAATTGAGTGGAGGATGGTGGTGCCGGCTTGGGCAATTTTATTGGCATCACCTTCGGCAGAGATGTATTTGTAGCCGGCAGAGATAATGTTTACTAAAATAAGCAAGCCACCGATAGTGTAAAGAAGAGAGATGAATTTACTTAAGAAAGTGATCATGGTTTCGGTTCCCAGAACGGTTTCTGGTGGGGGAGAAATGGTACCAAAATTTGAGATAATATTCATGGGGTGGTGCCCAATATTTGAACTTTAGTTAAAGCTTCGATGATTCGAATGATCCAGTAAGAAGCAAAGAGAATGACGAAGCCGGCCACAGCCGAACCAAGAGTTTTACTGCCTTGTTTTTGTTTGTCCGGATTACCGGCGTTTAAGATAATGCCAAGGCCACCGGCAATGATAAAGAAAAATAGGATAATGCCGGCGATGACATAGATATTTTTAACAATGAGAGTGAGCAAGACGGCGGGGGAAGAGAAGGTATCTTGGACAGTTACCCCGTCTCTTAAAAAAAATGCGTCACCGATATTAAATGCCATAGTAAGAATAGAATACCACCCAGCATTCGCTGGGTAAAGTCGGTTAAATAATTCGACGAATGATATTCATCATTCGGTTATTGGTAGAGGGCTTAAGTCTTTGTATAATAGGATTATGGAAAAATTACAAAAAGAATTATTGTCAAAAAGATTTCGAAGTAGGTTAATGAACTTTGTATTGATGAAAGTGAGTGATTTGAAAGATGCTGAAGAAATTGTTCAAGATACGTTGATTGGCGGGCTTGATAGTTTACCAAGATTTAGGGGAGAGAGTGAGTTGTTTACTTTTGTAGCCGGTATAGCCAGACATGAGGTGATTGATTTTTATAGAAGAAAAAAGATTAAACAGATTTTGTTTTCAAGATTACCGTTTTTGAAGAGATTGGTAAGTGAAGCATTGGGGCCTGAGTTGGCTTATCAGGAATTGGAGCAAAAAAGAAAGATAGTTAGGGTTTTAAAGACTTTGAGCGAAGGATATGCTCAAGTTTTACGACTAAAGTATATACAGGGTTTTTCGATGAAAGAGATTGCTTTAAAAACCGGTGACAGTGTTAAGGCAATTGAGTCGCGATTGACCAGAGCCAGATTGGCTTTTGCAAAAGTATATGATAAAGAAATGGACAAAAATTTTAGTGCTGTTGGGGATTAAAGAGAGTTATTTGTTTTCAAAGAATAGTTTGGGGTTGGCGGTGCATCCGTTTAAGACGTTGAGGAGTTTGCAGAGAGAAAAAGATCGATCTCAACAGTTGTTGTTTTTGATTTGGCCGGTGTTGATGTT
>JBDRQW010000010.1:0-6949 GCA_043826085.1 Candidatus Beckwithbacteria bacterium
GACATATTGATTCTTTGAGCTTTGGTATAAATTATCAAATTTCCAGCTACCAAAAAACCATAAAGATAAAACATCCACCAATTATTGGGTATCTGTTTAGAAAGAAGCATCCACCAAAACAACATCCAACTCAAAGAGCCAATATATTTACTTCCCAATACCTGTAAAGCCGAACCACGATGAGATTGAAATTTATTGATTGTTACGCTTAGGGTGGTAATCACCGAGCTGACCAATATTAAAACCTGCCAAGGAATATTCTCAAAAGACATGGACGTATTATATCAGCTATAATAAAAATCATATGATCTTTCTATCTTTAAAAACCTATAAAGAAGCTACCGGAGACAAGGCCGTCTCTCTTTGCCAAACAATAAAAAAAGTCATTAAAAATACTCAAATCCCTATTATTCCCGCTGTTCAACCTTTTGATCTATACCGTATTAAAAAAGAAGTTGATATTGAAGTTTGGACCCAACACCTTGACCCCATTGACCCGGATCGCTACTTTGGCTGGCTCTCACCCTACTCTGCCAAACAAGCTGGTGCCTCCGGTGTCATCATCAATCACGGTGAACACGAAATTCCTTTTGATCAAATCAAAAAAACTGTAACCAAATGCCAAGAATACGACTTAAAAACTTTAATTATCTGTGACACTATTGACTTAGTTAAACAAGTTATCCCTCTAAAACCAAACTTTTTAGCTTACGAGAGAAAAGATTTAATTGGGGGAGATATTCCCATGATCGAAGCCGAAAAAGAAAGTATTAAAAAAGTAATAAAACTCTCACCCCTGCCGGTTATTATTGGGGCCGGCATTAAAACAGAGGGTCATGTCAAAGAAACTCTTGCCGTCGGTGGAGCCGGAGTTATTTTAGCCTCAGCAGTCATCAAATCTCAAAATCCGGAGTCAGTTTTACTAAACCTCGCCTCCGCTTTTCAACATCACACCTCTAAGGTGTGATAGAGGTAAACCTATGATTATTTGTATTTGTGCTTCGCTCAAAGTCCACCGTCATATTATCAAAGCTAAAAAAGAGTTGGAATCGTTCGGGATAAAAGTAATCTTACCCAAAACCACCAATCTTATTTATCGAGGCAAGCTTTTACTCAAAGGCTTAAACAAACACAAACTTAAATATGGCTCAATTAATGTAGTTAAGCATTTTGACAACATCAAAAAAGCTGATGCTATCTTAGTCGTCAACCCCACCCGAAAAAAAATCAAAAACTATATTGGTGGTAACACTTTAATGGAAATGGGTTTTGCTTATTATCTTAAAAAACCCATTTATTTATTAAACCCTATTCCAAAAATTTCGTATTTCGAAGAGATTAGAGATACAAAGCCCATTATTCTTCATAATGACTTAAGTAAAGTTAGGGCTTGATTCTTAGCACTCAATAAATTATACTGCTAATCCATGGCCATATTATTAAGACAAAATCAAACTAAAAGCCAATCAAAAACGCTTCCCCTAGTTCCGTTAAGGGAAGGAGTAGTATTTCCCCACACCGAAGTGGTTCTAACTTTTGGCCGACCCAAATCAACTGCTGGCATTGAAGCCGCTTTTAGATCGGATCGCTTAATTGTTTTTGTTGCCCAAAAAAATCCAAAAGTTTCAGAGCCGGAATTAAAAGACATTTACCAAATTGGCACCCTTTGCAGTTTAGAAAGAATCTATAAAACCAATGGAGAAATAAGCGCACTTGTTAAAGGAATTCATAGAGTTAAAATCAACGCACTTTCATCCAGTCAGTCATTTTTAATCGCTAATGTCGAAAAACTGGAAGAATTTATCGAAACTTCAAATGAAGTTACGGCCTTAATCAATCACATTAGTAGAGAATTTAAAAAGGCCGTCAACATTGGTAAATCAGTCGATTTTTTAATGTTTATGAGAGTTATGAGCGACGTTACTCCATCAGAAATGGCCGACCAAATAGCCAGTAACCTAGATTTAAAAACAATAAAAAAACAATCACTTCTTGAAATCTTAGAAGTAAAAAAACGATTAGTTCAAATTTCAAATTATCTTTCAGAAGAAATAAAAATTTTGGAAATAGAAAAATCTATTGTTAGTAAAACTCAAAAAAAATTCGACAAATCCATGCGTCAAAATATCTTAAAAGAACGTTTAAAAACTATTCAAAAAGAACTAGGTGAAGTTAAAGAAACCAAAGAGATAAAAGA
The DNA here is from genome assembly GCA_043826085.1 of Candidatus Beckwithbacteria bacterium. GTDB lineage: Bacteria > Patescibacteriota > Microgenomatia > UBA1400 > CG1-02-47-37 > CAXBYZ01. The sequence continues at coordinate 2,198 of JBDRQW010000010.1, forward strand.
GTACAAAGATAAAATAAAAAAAGCTAAAATGCCGGAAAATGTTGATAAACGAGCCAAAAAAGAATTAAAAAAATTAGCTTCTATGCACACTTACAATCCTGAGGCCGGCTACATCAGAAACTATCTGGACTGGCTTTGCGAAATTCCTTGGAGTATCTCCACTCCCAACAAAGTCACTATTAAAAAAGCAGAAAAAATTCTTGAAACTGATCATTATGGTTTAAACGAAGTCAAAGAGCGTATTACCGAATACTTAGCGGTCATGCAGCTAAAAGAAAAAGCTTTGATCAAAACCAAAAAACCCGAAATACCTTCCGGTCCAACTATTCTTTGTTTTGTTGGCCCTCCAGGGGTTGGAAAAACTTCAATTGGTAAATCTATTGCCAGAGCTTTAAAAAGAAAGTTTGTTAAAATTTCTTTAGGTGGGATTAGGGATGAGGCTGAAATTAGAGGTCATAGAAAAACTTACGTTGGAGCCATGCCGGGCAGAATTATTCAGGGTATAAAAAATGCCGGTACTAACAATCCGGTTTTTATGTTGGATGAAATTGATAAAATCGGTACAGATTTTAGAGGCGATCCTTCTGCCGCTTTATTAGAAGCTTTAGATCCTGAACAAAATACTGACTTTTCAGATCATTATTTAGAAGTTCCTTTTGATCTCTCAAAAGTTATGTTTATCACTACCGCCAATATTTTAGACACCATTCCACCAGCCCTAAAAGATCGTCTGGAAATCATTCGTTTTTCCGGTTATACCGCTGATGAAAAAGAAAAAATCGCTATCAAGTACTTATTTAAAAAAACTTTAGAAAGTAATGGTCTTAAAAAATCACAAGTGAAACTTTTAGCTACTGCTTTAAGAAAAATCATCGCTAGTTATACCAGGGAAGCGGGAGTTAGAAATCTGGAAAGAGAATTAAGTAAAATCATGAGAAAAATTGCTAAAAAAATTGCTCAGAAAAAAAAGCCTCCTTTTACTATCTCAGTTAAAAACATTACTACTTATCTTGGCTCGGAAAAATTCACCCCGGTCTTAAAAGAGAAAAAAGATGATATCGGCCTCACCACTGGTTTAGCTTGGACTCAAGCCGGCGGTGATGTCTTATTTGTCGAAGTAGCCATTGTTCCCGGTAAAGGAAAAATTATTTTAACCGGTCAACTTGGTGATATCATGAAGGAGTCAGCTCAAGCAGCTATTTCTTACACTCGGTCTCGTTGGCAAAGTTTAAAACTAGATAAAAATTTTTACAGTAAAGTTGATATTCACATTCACGTTCCCGAAGGAGCCGTTCCAAAAGATGGTCCTTCAGCCGGCATTACCATGGCTACCGCTTTAATTTCCGCCCTCACCAACAAAAAAGTTAAAAAAGACGTGGCCATGACTGGAGAAATCACTCTGAGAGGTCGAGTTTTAGAAATTGGTGGAGTCAAAGAAAAAGTTATTGCCGCTCATCGAGCCGGTATTAAAACCATTATCTTGCCTCAAAAAAACCAAAAGAATTTAGATAAAATTCCGGACAAAGTCAAAAAAGACATCAACTTTAAATTTGTTTCTCACCTGGACGAAGTTTTAAAATTAGCTTTTGTCTGATTTAGAAAAAAGCACTTTATCGTCTTTATTTGTTTTTAAACTTCCTAAATCCTTAACTTCAGATAATAAAAATTCTTCACAAATAATTCCGGCCTTATTGAAAATATTATTAAGCTCATTTACAATCTTTTTTTCCACTTGCGGTCGATAGGTGGTTAATTGATCCATTGATACCTCAGATAAAACTGATCTAATTCTACTTCTTGAAGCCGGTCTAACCAGTTTGGAGATAAAGCTCTCTCCAATATTTTCCCATAATTCATTAGCCCGAGCCTTATTAATTTTAAGTAAAACCGACCCCTCAACTTGAACATTACAACCATCAGAAGTTTTAACCACCAATTCTTCATCTCCCATAGATTCTTGATTAGAAAGATCAAAGTCATGTCGAATTAAATACTCAATCACCTGAGAATTAAATAATTTCGCTCTTTGCCAAAAAGGAATTTTTAGATGAAGTCCCGGACCTCTAACTGTTTTTAAAACCCCTCGGCCCAAATCATGAATACAAGCTACATGGCCGGGTGGCACATTTACGAAAAAACCACCCACCACCTCATCAACCAAAAAAGAAACAACCAATTTATCAAAATCCATATTGTTTAAAGTATATCAGTATTTATTAAAATTGCCCACTTTTGCTGTGCCATTTATAGGCACTTTCAATAATAGTTTTTAGATCGGAATATTCAGGCTTCCAACCAAGCGTATTTTGTAGCTTACCACTATCAGCCACCAGCTCATTAGCATCTCCAATCCTTCTTGGTTTAACTTTAACCATCAAATCAATTTTAATTACTTTTTTTACCATCTCAATTACTTGCTTATTAGAATATCCTATGCCGGTGCCCACATTAAACACATCGGTTTTATGCCCCTGATTAAGTGCTTTAAGTCCTAAAATATGTGCCTCAGCTAAATCCAAAACATGAATATAATCTCTAATACAAGTGCCGTCAGCAGTAGGATAGTCATCTCCAAAAAGTTTAAACTCTTGTCTTTTAATTACCGCCTTTATTACATTGGGAATCAAGTGAGACTCCGGCTCATGATTTTCACCCAAAGTACCATCAAGAGTGGCTCCGGCCGCATTAAAATATCTCAAACTAATTGATTTTAAATCATGAATTTTGTCATACCATTTTAACAATCGCTCTACCATTAGTTTTGACTCACCATATGGATTTTCAGGTTTTTTTTGGTCATCTTCTTTAATTGGCACTCTTATCGGATTTCCATAAACTCCGGCTGTTGAAGAAAAAATAAGTTTATTAACCTTAGTTTTTCTCATGGCTTCAAGTAAATTCAAAGATCCAAACACATTATTTTCAAAGTATTTATAAGGATTTTCCATTGACTCTCCCATTTCGATATAAGCCGCAAAATGCATCACCGCTTCGATCTTCTCGTCTTTTAAAGTTTTTTCCAAAAGTTCACCATCTTGAATCTTTTGATTGTTTTTTTTGTCATAAATAACTACCTTATGTCCCTGATTTACCAATTCTTTGGCGGTAATTGCTCCAATATATCCCTTTCCCCCGGTCACTAAAATTTTCATATATTTCTTTTTTTCAAATTTAAACTGATTAAAGCTCCAATTGTATCAAAACCAACATCTCTTAAAGTTCCTTCTCGTCCGGGGACAAAAGTCTGGTGCCACTCGTCAGAAAGAGCATAAACAACTGTAAATATAAACACCTTTATAAATATTTTTTTTGTAAGATTTTTATTATCACCGGACATGGCTCTAAACAATAGCCAAAATAAAATAGCGTATTCAGTTACATGAGCTGATTTTTTAATTACAAAATCCAGCCAGTTAAACTCAGCCTCCTTGTTAATAGACATACTGGAAAAAGAATAAATAATTCCCGCCCAAATTAAAACCGGTAGCCAAAGTTTAATCTTTTTATTTTTCATCACTTTATTGATTATACAAACCTTGTTTATAAAACACTATACCAGTTGAAATTATTAACCCTAACCCCATTCCGGTTAATACAATTGATATTAAATAACTTTTATCTTTTTTCTCATCTTTCTCACCCGATTCACTCGCCCCTTTTATTTCTCCACTCTTTGAACTTTCAAAACTGACAGGGTCAGACCCTGTCAGCCAACCCGACTCTGTTTCACCTTCAGTATCTGCAGGGTTTATCCCTGCAGGTTGAGGTGAAGATCCTAAACTCGGACTAGGGGTAGGACTAGATGATGATGATGAATCAATTGGTTGCATTGTTGGGTTAACTTCATAATAATCTTCTGAATTTATTGTTTTTGTCTCAGTCCAATTGCTAAAATTATTTTTTTCTAACCTTATAGTATGAACGCCAAAACCACAATCAACATAATCGCTACATCTACAACCATCACAAAAAGTTAATATCTCCGGTGTATAGTGGTGAATATAAACATTGTCAACATAAACCAAAACACTTGAAAGCCCTTCGCCATTTTCATCTTTCGCTTCATTTATTTTATAAACACCATTTTTAGAAGAAGTTTCTGGTGAAAGGCTAGGCTCTGGAGAAGGTGATGAAACGAAACAACCCGCTTCAGGATTTTTTTGACTGCCATCGTTAGGGCCATCTTTAGTATTGGTATTTTTTATTTGCCATATTCCAATGCCGTCTTCAGTTCTGGCTCCGAATTCCCCTTCATTCATTTTGGAAAGATTAACTTCCGTTTGCCCCTCGCATAATTTATCAGCCCCATTACCGTAAGTAACACAATCTATTACCCGATTGTCGTTTTGCAGTTTAATAATATCTCCGTCGTTATTTAATTTAGAGCTCCAATCTACTACATAAAACCCTCTTGGAGCTAAAATACAGGTAAAAGATTTAGTATTTCCTGAAGCACTACCGTCAGTTAAAGTATAAGTAGTTAAATCAACTTCATCATCAGAATTATTATAAAGTTCTACCCAATCACTACTGCTTTCCGAACTGAATTCATTGATTTTTACCTGTGCGAAAAGCGGGGAATAGCTCGTACTTAAAAAAATAGCGCCTATAACGGCGCTAATTAGTACCTTCAGGGTCAGACCCTGTAGGTAATTGATTTTTCTTCGGGCAGTCATAACTTCATAAAATATGCCAATAAAGCGTTACTAAACCATCGTCATGCTCAATTCGAATTCCTTTTCCAACTGTCCC
>JBDRQW010000011.1:0-7148 GCA_043826085.1 Candidatus Beckwithbacteria bacterium
GTCTTAAATCTTCTTGACAATAATACCTTTCCACCTTCAATCAAAATCAAGTACGAAGAAGCTATCTGCTTAAATCTTTGCATATTGTGATTATATATCTTCAAGGATCATCCCTGTAGGTAAAAAATAAATGCTAGAATAATTTATTCAATGAAAGTCTATTTAAAAGTTAAACCCAGAGCCTCAAAAAACTTAGTTAAAAAAATTAACCAAGACTTATATCACGTTTGGGTAACCGCTCCGGCCACAAAAGGTTACGCCAATAAGGCCGTTATTTACCTTATTGCCAAATATTTAAAACTAAAACCCAATCAAATTTTTATTAAAAAAGGTCTAACCTCAAGCCATAAAACCATTGAGATCTATTAGCCTACAAAAACCTTCAGACCCGTCCACCTTTGACTAGGGTCCGACCCCTTTCTTCTATTGACACCAGAATAAATAGTCGGGTATCATAGATTTAATGAAAAAACAGATTAAGCCTACCTCAAGGCAAAAAGAAATGTTGTCAATAATCTATAAATATATTAATAATAGTGGCTATCCGCCCTCTATTGAAGAAATGAGGGAAAATCTAAAAGTTTCTTCTAACCAATCTGTTTTAGACCTGCTTTATCATTTAGAAAAAAAACAAATGATTAAACGGGTTGAGGGAATTGCCCGCAGTATAACCATTTTACCTTTAGGTTATGAAATTTTAGATAAATCACGATTAGCGCCGTTTTTGGGCGCCAGTCATGCCGGCGCGCCAGTTAATATGCTGGATATTCAGGGGGAATGGATTCCTTTGCCCGGTAAAGATGTTGCAAAATTAAATCGAGAAGTTTTTGTCTTAAAAGTGAACGGCGATTCAATGATTAACTCTGGGATTGATGATGGCGACATGGTTTTAGTTCAAAGCCAAAAAGAATTTAGTTCCGGCGATTTGGTTTTGGCAGATTTAAATGGAGACTCCACGATTAAAAGATTTATTTCCGATGATAATCCGCCCTATATTTATTTAAAACCGGAAAATCCAAAATATGAAATCATTCCTTTTACTCACGAAATGAGGTTAGTAGGGAAAATTGTTTCAATTATTAAAAATAATGAATTAAAAGGAGTTAACTAATGCCGACTATTAAACCCAATAAAGCCGAAGCGATTATCAGTTTGATTTTCAAAAATTTTGATAGCAATTTTGGCCTCAAAGAATTCAGTGATATTCGTCCTAATGAAATTTTATATATTAGCGAGCAGGAACCAGGGCGTTACTATATTAAAGATTTAAAAAGTGGCGCGTTTAAATTTGTTTATGATAAGAAAAAACAATCTGGCCGGCCGGAAGAAATAATCCGTCAGCTTTGGCTTTATAAACTTCACACTCATTATCAATATCCTTTTGATCGGATTGATACGGAAAAAAGCGTTCACTTTGGTCGGGAAATCCATACTAAGGCGGCTGATATTATAATCTATAAAAAAGACAAAATTACTCCGTTTATTATTATCGAAGTTAAAAGTCCGACTGAAAAAAAAGGAGTGGAACAATTAAAAACTTATCTTAATGCTGAAGGCTCGGAAATCGGCGTTTGGTCCAATGGAGTTGGGAAAGTGATTCTTTATCGGCCTTATCCAAAAGAATTTGAAGACTCTTTGTCTGATATTCCTGCCGCTAATCAAACAATAGATGATTTATTTGAAGTGAAAAAAACTTGGAATAGTTTGAATCCAAAATTTGATTTTGTGGAAATTGTCAAACGAATTGAAGAATTAGCTTTGGCCGGCTCTGGTGCTAATGTTTTTGAAGAAATTTTTAAATTGATCTACGCTAAATTATTTGATGAAAAACTTGCTCGCGAACAACGCAAAAATGAAGAAGTGTTGTTTCGAAAATACCGCGATCCGGAAAAAACTTATCAAATAATCAATCAATTATTTAAAAATGCCATCAGTCAATGGCCGGATACTTTTGAATTATCAGATAAAATAAGATTATCTCCGGAACGTTTAAATATTTGTGTGCCGTTTTTGGAAAACGTCCGCTTGTTTGAAATCGGTCAAGGGGAGTACGAAATTGTTGATAGCGCTTTTGAGTATTTGATTACCGAGGTTTCCAAAGGTAAAAAAGGGCAGTATTTTACTCCGCGTCATGCGATTAAAATGTGCGTTAAAATATTAAATCCGAAAGCCGATGAATACATTATTGATCCTGCTTGCGGTTCGGGCGGTTTTATTCTCCATACAATGTATCATGTTTGGGATAACTATTTGAAAAATCCGGCAGCTAGAAAAGAATATGCTGGAAAATATTTATTCGGAATTGATTTTGATGATAACATGCGCCGGATTTCTCAAGCTTTAATGTTAATTGCTGGTGACGGAAAGCATCACATTTTTAAAAGGAATTCTTTGGATGCTCGGGATTGGCAGGGAACAGTGGCTGAAGACGCGCGAGTTGAGTTAAAAAGACTATTAAGAAGTTCCAGTGAAACAGATGAGCAGGAAAACCAGAAAACTTATCGTCATTTGAATTTTGATGTTTTATTGACTAATCCGCCTTTTGCCGGTGAAAATCGCAATGATCCAGGTTTATTGAGGCAATATGAATTGGCTAAAAAAGACGGCAAACTAAAAAATAACGTTGAGCGTCATATTTTGTTTATTGAGCGGTCTTTGGATGCGGTTCGCCCCAGCGGTCGTTTGGCGATCGTTTTACCTCAAGGGGTATTAAATAATACTAATATGCAATACATTCGTGAGTGGTTGTTTACTAAAGCCCGGATTTTGGCGGTAGTTGGCCTGCAGGGAAACACGTTTAAACCGCATACCGGCACAAAAACCTCGGTTATTTTCTTGCAAAAATGGGACGAAAATGAGGAACCTTTAAAAGATTACCCGATTTTTATGGCCGTTTCCAAAAAATCCGGCAAAAATAACTCTGGTGATTATATTTACAAAAAAGGCGTTGACGGAAAAGCGGTTTATGGTCCAACAGGTTTAAAAACCCTTGATCATGACCTCGACTCCATCGCCGATGATTTTATAGCCTTTGCAAAACAACAAAAATTTAATTTCTGGAGGTAAAAAATATGTCAGATAAACTTGAGCAAATTCAATTAGAAGAATTTATTAAAAATGTTTTGACTCAAATTGAAAAAGGGGCGGAAATTGGCAAAAGAAGTTTCAAAGATGCGATTGAATTTGAGGTTTCTGTTTCTAAAACAGAAAAACTTGAAGGAAATGTAAAAATTTATATTGCTCAAGGTGGTGGCGAAATTAATAAAGAAAGTGTAGCAAAAATAAAATTTAAAATATTCCCTAATTATCCTGACACAGATTCTAGTCAAATTGAACAATCAAAAAATTGGGGCATTGGTAATTAATAATGTCCTTTTCCATCATCCAAAAATCACAACTTGAAGATAAAAGTCGTCTAGACGCTGATTTTTATCAACCGGAATATTTAAGTTTACTTGAAACATTAAATAAAAAACAAATAACTACTTTAGAATTATTAACAACAAAAATAACTCAAGGGCCAAACCCGATTTTTATTGACGAAGGAAAGTCATGTTTAAATGGCAGAAACATAAAAAATAATCGGGTTGATATTGAAAATTCAAATTACGTTTCCGAAAAAGAATTTGAAAAATTTAATAATTTTAAAGTTAAAGAAAACGATATTTTAATTACTTTAAAAGGCTTAGGATCAATTGGTAAAACAGGGTTAGTTTTTTCTGACACTGACAGTATTTTTAGCAGAAACATTGGTTTGATTCGTTTAGCCAGTCAACAATGGGCTAGATATGTTTATGCTTTTTTATTATCAAAATACGGAGAAAAACAAATAGAAAGGTCTATCTCAGGAGGAACTGGACAAGTTACTTTAGCTACTAGCTATTTAAAAAGACTGAAAATACATCAACCAAACTCAATGCAGGTAAAATTTGTGTCAGATATCATCAAATGGAGCGAAGAAGAATATAAAAAATCTTATGAACTTTATTCTGAAGCTGAAAATTTGTTGTTGGAAGAATTAGAATTAAAAGATTTTCAGTCAAGAGAGGATCTAAGCTTTGTGGTTAATTATTCGGATATTAAAAAAGCCAATCGTATAGATGCTGATTATTTTCAGCCAAAATATGCAGATTTAATTAAAAACCTAAAAAAGGGTAAGACAAAATTTCTGCCGAGAATTATTGAAAATACGCCAGCGATATTTAATCCAAAACCTGATGATAGTTATAAATATGTTGAATTGTCCAATATTAATTCTTCAATCGGAATAATTGACGGCTATTCAGAGGTTTTAGGCAAAGAAGCGCCAAGCCGAGCAAAAAGAATGTTGAAACAAGGAGACTTAATTGTTTCCAGCGTAGAGGGATCATTAGGAAAAGTGGCTTTAGTTAATAAAGAACAAGAAGGCTATTTGGCCTCAACCGGATTTTTTCAATTTAGAAGCAAGGAGATTTTATCAGAAGTTTTATTAGTTTTATCCAAATGCTATATTTTAAAAATGCAGTTACAAAAAGAAACTGCCGGAACAATCTTAACGGCGGTGTCCAAAAAAGCGATAAAAAATATTTTAATTCCGGTTGTATCAAAACCAATTCAACAGAAAATTTCTAATTTAGTCAAAAAATCGCACGAGGCTAGAAAAAAATCAAAAGAATTACTAGAAGAAGCCAAGAGAAAAGTAGAAGAAATGATTGAAAGAAGGTGATAAACAATGAGCACATATCAAGCAAAAATTCAATTTGAAGAAAATTTGAAATTATTCGGAAATGCTACGTCACAACCGGAAAAATATAATCTATACGCAGGATTAATCAATCTAACAAAGGCGATTGAACAAATTAAGTCAGATTTACGCAGTATAAAGGATGATATTTTTATAATTAAAAACAAAAGTTAAATTTTTTGCTAAAATAGCTTATGGCAGAAAGATTTTTAAAATGACTGGTAGGAAGGTGGAGATAATCCAAGTGAAATTAACATTCCGGGTATGTTAGCCTTAATCTAAAACAATCAATTCTAACAAAAGCGTTTAAGGGGGAATTGTAAATCACCGTTATTAGAAAATTTTTTTGAATAAAAAAAGGCGAGGTACACAAATATCTCAAAGATCAACCTTAAGGTATTTGTGAACCTCACCTAACGGTGGGTGATCACTAAATATATTATATATTTAGTCTAATCGATAATGTCAATAACTAAGCAAAATTTATCAGATATTTATCACCATGTGAAATTCTAGCAAATAAGTTTAACGGACCTTCAGGGTCCGACCTTGAAGGTTAGCCTGCAAAGACTGATCGGTACCCCGTAAACTAAGACAAGATTCTATACAATAAAGTAAAGAAAGGGGTACCAAATATGGTAAACAGAATATCTAAAGAGGTTCGAGTGGAGGTACTAGCTAAGGCTAGAGCTGGAGAAAAAATAGCTAGTTTGGCTGACCAATACGGTATTAGTGATAGAACCATCTATGGCTGGCTACACAAAGATACCGGAGAGGATGTAATCTCTGTTTTAAAGTACAACAAACTCAAACGGGAAAACCAAGAACTAAAAAGACTAATTGGTGAACTCACTCTAGACATGAGTTTAGGAAAAAAAAATTAAGCTAGTCCATCAGGCTCAGATTAAATCTGTAAGAGCTAAAGCTCTAGGGGTAAGCCGAAAGAACATCTACCGAAAAAGCAAGCTTAAAATTAAAGACAATTTACTACGAGAAGAGATAAAACTTGTCCACGAGAAAGATCCGGCCTATGGTCATAGACGAGTGGCTTGGGAGTTAGGCGTTAATCACAAGCGAGTTTTAAGGGTAATGAATAAGTTTAAGATCAAGCCTCCTAGAAGAAAGGTTAAGTATTTTTGTACCAGATCTACTAACCATCATACCTACACTAACCTCATTAAAGATCTAGTGCCAACCCAACCCCACGAAGTTTGGTGTTCAGATGTTAGCTACATTAAGTTTCAAAGTAGGTTTTGGTATTTGGTTACCATTGAAGATATGGTTACCAGGCAAGTCATGGCCGCCAGAGTTGGCAAGTACCATAACAGTCAGTTGGTTTTAACTACAATAAAACAAGCTTTAGGTTTAGCTACCCCAAAGTACTTTCACTCTGATCAAGGAACTGAGTTTATGGCCAAAGTTTGTACTGATTATCTAGAAAACTATGGCATCTTAGTTTCTGTCAGTGACGCTGGCTCACCCTGGCAGAACGGTTACCAAGAATCCTTCTTCGGCAGGTTTAAAGCTGAGTTTGGAGACTTTAATCGGTTTGACTATGTAGGTGAGTTAATCGCTGAGATCTATAGTCAAATCTATTACTACAACTTTAAAAGAAGACATACCGCTTTTAAAGTTTCCCCTGTACAATACGCCGTTTCTAAATACTCAGACTATTGTCTTCATAAAAGGGGTACTTGACAGACTGTCTTCGCAGGCTAAAAGCAATTTATCAGTTAATTCACCTTCAAGGTTGGACCTTGAAGGTTTTTCCATAACAATTTTTAGACTTCACATATCCCGCCTGCTCAGCTTCTTTTTCACTACAAAACCACTCTTCACCACGATCTTTTTCCACAATTACATCATCATAGCGCCAACAACCAGGGAAATGATAAATCTTGCCTCCTGAGTTGTTGCTTGATTGGCCAATATTTCCTTTAATCAAGCATTTCGGGTTATCAGGGTTTTCCATTTGAGTACATTTCGGTCCAAAAATACCTCGCTTAGCCTCTTTGGCTTCATAATAGTTTGGCTTTAGTAAATCACCGTATTTTTTTTCAGCCCCGGTATAGTCAAACCAGCCGGATTTTAAAATCATAGCATTGACCATTTCACCATTTAAGTATACATAGGCCAACTGTCTGCCGTTTTCTCTCTTTAACACCTCCAAAGTTACTCTTTTACCCACTAACTCAGACTCTAAATATTCTTTTGCCTCTACGCCTCCGCAATAATCAAGCTCCGGCGCGCTCACTCCCAAAAATCTAACTATCGAATAATCCTCAGTCACAAAAGTATCACCGTCAATCACTCCTCTAATCAAGTAAGTGGATTTTTGATCTTTTTGATTATCAAACAAAAACAAATTAGCTATCAACGAAGGAATCAACAACATATAACCCAACCAACCAATTTTCTTCTTCCA
>JBDRQW010000012.1:0-32972 GCA_043826085.1 Candidatus Beckwithbacteria bacterium
AATGATCTTGACCAACTTCTTAGTCAAGCCATCAAAGAAAAAATTCCTTCCAATTTTGAAGTTAGTCAAAATAGCGAAGTTGAAGTAGCCCCGGCTACTTTAAATAAAGACAACACTGCCACTATTGAAGTTGCTTTCAAGGCAAAACTAATTCCAAAGATTGATTTTACTGACATCAAAAATAACCTAAAAGGAAAGTATCCAAACATTATCCAAGATTATTTAGCCACTTTACCAAGTTTTATCAAAGCCGATATTATTATTACTCCAAACTTGCCGGAGAAACTGAAAACCCTACCTCGTATCACCAAAAATATTTTAATCGAACTCAAAATAAAATAATCTAAAATATGAGTGTTGTCTATATTAAAGCCCCGATTCCAGATCCAAGAGTAACTGCTCAAAATCAAAAACGCCTTCTTTTTTTCTTTAATTTAAAAAAATTAATTCCCACCATCATGATCACCGTTGGCGCTTCCCTTCTAATTTCTGTCGGCTACCCAATTGTTTCTTACGAACTAACCTTAACAAAAGATACCAAACGAACTCGATTTATCAGTCCGGTTCCAAAAGAATCTATTGCAGAATCAAAAGGTATATTAAGCCCAACCTCTCCTAATAATCCTCAAGTTTTAGCAGTTCAAACCCAGAATCAAGGTGCAACCGTTAACTACTCAAATATCAATAGCTGGTTTAATTTTTCAAAACCTCAAATTTTTCTTTCTCCATCAAGAATTACTCACTACACTATAAGCATTCCCAGATTAAAAATTAGTAACGCCACTGTCACTATTGGTGGCGACGACCTTGACGCCAGCTTAATTCATTATGGTGGCACTGCTTATCCGGGAGAAGCCGGCAACTCAGTTATTTTTGGTCATTCTGTTTTGCCTCAGTTTTACAATCCAAACTCTTATCGTTCAATTTTTTCTTTAATTCCTACCTTAGATAATGGCGATGAAATCTTTATCAGTTACGACGGCATTTCTTATAAGTATATAGTTTATGATTACTACGAAGTAGCTCCGGATGAAGTTGATATTTTAGAACAACGTTACAATCAAAAAGAATTAACTTTAGTTACTTGCACTCCTCCCGGAACTTACTGGCGTCGTGGCATAATTAAAGCCAGACTAAAAGAGATATGAATCACCTTGGCATTGATTTTGGTTTAAAAAACATTGGCTTAAGTTTGGCCGAAGGTCCTTTAGCCTCTCCCTTAACCCAGAATTTTTATACTTCAGATGAAAAGATGTTTCAGTTTCTACTTCAATTAATTAAAGAGCACGAAATTGAAGTTTTAGTTATCGGTATCTCTGAAGGAAAATTAGCCACAAAAATAAAAATATTTGGAACCAGACTTAGTCAACTAACCAACCTTCCCGTCCACTATCAAGACGAGACTTTATCCAGTTACGAAGCCAAAATTAAGATGATCCAAGCTCATGCTCCCCAAAAAAAACGAAGGCTTGATCACAAAATTGCCGCTACAATAATTCTTCAATCTTATCTTGATGACTTGACCAATCACTGATATGATAAACTTATTAATGATCATTATAAAGGAGACTATATATGTTTAAAAACGTTATTGCACCTGTCCAAGCTTGGTTGCTTTCTCGTGGTCAATGTGTTGGTTGTGGCCAATCTTTAAAAGATGGCAAATCAACAAAATTAAATAATCAAAGAGAAAAAATTTCATGTAAGTGTGGTCGTATCTTTGTTTATGAGTTAAAAACCAAAAAGTATCGCCGAGCCTTATTTGAAGAAGTTTAAAGCAATGTTTAAAAAATTTATTTCCCTTGGATTATTATTTTTGACAATTATTTTAATTACATGTTTTACTTGGTATCAATGGGTGATCAGACCCATTAACCCAAAAATAATTGACCCTCAAGTTTTTGTTATTCCTCAAGGTCAAGCCACCGGTACTATTGCTAAACGCTTAAAACAAGCCAACCTAATCAAATCAGATATTGCTTTTAAATTGCTCGTAGATCAAAAAAACTACTCAAATAAACTTCAAGCCGGAGACTTTAGATTGACCCCATCTATGGATCTTGAAACCATTATTGAATCTCTAACTCACGGTAGTTTGGATTATTGGATAACTTTCCCGGAAGGCTTAAGAGTCGAACAAATTGCTGAATTATTATCAGAAAAAACTTCCAATTTTTCAAAAACTGAATTTATTGTGGCCGGAAAACCTTACGAAGGTCGGCTTTTCCCGGATACCTATTTAATTCCTGAAACCGCCTCTACTCAAGATATTGTCAATCTTTTAGTTGATACCTTTAATCAAAAAAGTCCAACGCAAGACGAAACCTTAATTATTCTAGCTAGTTTAATTGAAAGAGAAGCTAAGCATCAAGAAGATAGGCCAATAGTAGCCAGTGTTCTACATAATCGCCTTGACATTAACATGCCTCTTCAGATAGATGCCACCGTTCAATATGTCTTAGGTAAACAAGGGGAATGGTGGCCAAATAACTTAACTTTTGAAGATTTAAAAACTCTTTCTCCTTATAATACCTATCAAAATGCCAGTTTACCCCCTGGACCAATCGCTAACCCGGGTTTAAATGCTCTAAAAGCCGCTGTCAATCCAGATACCACTGATTATTTATATTATATCTCCGATGAAAACGGCTACAATCATTATGCCAAAAATTTAGAAGGTCACAATGCCAATATTAAAAAATATCTTTCCCCTTGACTTTCCCTAGTAATCTGTTAGTATACTCTAATCGTAGCCTGTTATCAGGCTAGCTTTTGTTCGTCCATTTCTTAATTACACTTTTTATCAAAAAGTCATTAAAGGAAAAAAGTGATTTACATTTATAACCTTAACATTTTTATTTAGTTTTTAAATTCAAACAAACGGGTTAGTCACCCGTTTTTTCTGTTTTTTTAAGTCATGTCAAAAAAATCTAAACGAATCAATTGGAAAACCCAACCAAAAAACCTTCCGGAGCTTGATCTCCTTAAGGTTCAAAAAGAATCTTACCAATGGTTCATGTCCAAAGGTATCACTGAAGCTATTAAAAGTATTTCTCCAATTAACGATTTTACCGGTAAAAATTGGCAACTAGAATTTGATGACCATTTAGTTGGGGTTTCCAAAAGATCTCCAGAAGTTGCTAAAGAAAAAGGTTTAACTTACGACGTACCCATAAGGGTTAAAGCCAAATTAACCAATCTTCAAACCGGAGAGACCACTAAGCAAGAAGTTTTTTTGGGTGACATTCCTCAAATGACTAATATTGGCACTTTTATTATCAACGGTATCGAAAGAGCAGTTGTAAGTCAACTCGTTCGTTCACCGGGAGTATTTTTTTCCGGCACCATGGACCCGTCCACCGGTCGCAATCTTTACCAAGCAGAATTAAGACCATTAAGAGGTTCGTGGCTTGAAATAAATATTTCTAGATACAATACCATCACCGTTAAAATCGACAAACACCGAAAAATATCAGCTACCACCCTTCTTCGAGCAATTCAACCAACTACAGACGAAGAAATTATCAACCTTTTTAAGGATGTAGATACCGATCAAAAACACCCTTTTATCTTTTCAACTCTAGAAAAAGATCCTACTAAAACCCACGAAGAAGCTTTAATCGAAATTTACCAAAAAATGAGACCTGGTGAGCCAGCAATTATCGAAAATGCCAAAGACCTACTTCATAAAATGTTTTTCGATCCTCGTCGCTACGATCTTGGTGACGTTGGCCGTTATAAACTTAACCGACGTTTAAAGTTAGATGTTCCCGCTGACACCAGCGTTCTGACAAGAGATGACATCATTGCCTCTATAAAGTACCTAATTGCCCTTCAAAACGGTCAAGGTAAGGTCGACGACATCGACTCTCTTTCTAACCGAAGGGTAAGACGAGTGGGTGAGTTAGTTGCCACCACTTCTTTCAGACTTGGTTTACTACGATTAGAGAGGTCAATTAGAGAAAAAATGAGTCTTTCAAAGGCAGATATTGAAATTACACCCAGCTTATTGGTTAATCCTCGACCGGTTATTGCCGCTGTTTCAGACTTTTTTAGAAGAAATCGCTTATCTACTATTCTAGATCAAACCAATCCTTTGGCTGAAATTGACAATTTAAGAAGACTTTCAGTTATGGGTCCAGGTGGAGTTACCAGGGAAAGAGCTAGTTTCTCCATGCGTGATATCAATGCTAGTCAGTATGGTCGTATCTGTCCAGTTAGATCTCCAGAGGGACCTAACATCGGCCTAGTTACTTACCTTGCTCTATATGCTCGCGTTAATCCCTTTGGGTTTTTAGAAACACCTTACAGAAAAGTAATCAAGGAAATCAAAGAGACAAAAACAAATATTAAAGTTACTGATGAAATTGTTTACTTGTCTTCAGATGAAGAAGAAAATCACTACATTACTCACGCCGAAATTAATTTAGATAAAAATGGATACATAGTAGATCAATGGATTCCAGCTCGTTATCAAACAGAGTATATCGAAGTTAATAGTAAGCAAATTGAATTTGCTGATGTTGTTCCTCACCAAGTGGTTGGTACTTCAGCATCCTTAATTCCTTTTATAGCCCATGATGAAGCTAATCGTGCCCTCATGGGCACACACATGCAATGTCAGGCAGTGCCTTTAGTTAAACCAGACTCTCCAATTGTTGGTACTGGAATGGAAAAAATAGTAGCTCAAGCCATGAATCGAGTTATTAAATCACTAACTTTTGGAATAGTAACTTACGTTGATTCAAAAGAGGTTATAATTAAATCATCTAGCAAAGATATTAAAAATATTACAGAAACTCTTCCAAATTTTGTATCTATTTCCAAAAACGAACTTCATTATCAAATTTCCAAGTTTTTAAGAACCACTCAGTCTACTTGTTACTCTCAGACACCTTTAGTTTCTGTTGGAGATAAGGTAAAAGAGGGAGACTTAATTATTGATGGCCCTGCTTGTGACAATGGAGAGTTATCTTTAGGTCAAAATTTAATTATTGCTTATATGAGTTTCGAAGGCTTGGATTATGAAGACGCTATTATTATTTCAGATCGTTTAGTTAAAGAAGACATTTTAACCTCCATAATGATAAACGAATACGAAGCTAAAGTAATGGATACCAAATTGGGAGCAGAAGAGCTAACCAGAGATATTCCCAATGTTGGTGAGACCGAGCTAGCTAATCTTGGAGAGGATGGTATTGTTGTTGTAGGTTCACAAGTAGAGCCAAACGATATTTTAATTGGTAAAATTGCCCCCAAAGGCGAAACTGAGCTTACCGCAGAAGAAAGATTACTAAGAGCTATCTTTGGAGAAAAAGCTCGTGAAGTCCGAGACACCTCCCTTAGAGTTCCTCACGGAGAAGCCGGTACTGTGATTAATATTAAAACTTTCGATCGCGAAAAAGGTGATGAACTTGACCCTGGAGTCATTAAAAAAGTAAAAGTTCAAGTTGCTCAAATGAGGAAAATCCTAACTGGAGATAAATTAGCCGGTCGCCATGGAAACAAGGGAGTTATCTCAAAAATAATTCCAACAGCTGACATGCCCTACTTTGAAGATGGCACTCCGGTTGACATTATCATTTCTTCATTATCAGTTCTGGCTCGTATGAATTTAGGCCAACTTTTAGAAGCTCAGCTAGCTTGGGCTACAAAAAAATTAGGATATAAAGTTGCCCTTCCGGTTTTTGAGCATGTCAAAGAAGAAGTTGTTCAAAAAGAATTGGAAAAAGCCAATCTTCCCATAGACGGAAAAGTTAAGCTTTTTGATGGTCGTACCGGTGAAGCCTTCGAGGAGAAAGTTGCCGTTGGTGTTGCTTATATTCTTAAACTGATTCACATGGTCGAAGATAAAATCCACGCTCGTTCAACTGGTCCATATTCTCTAGTTACTCAACAACCTTTAGGGGGTAAGGCTCAAATGGGAGGTCAGCGTTTAGGGGAAATGGAGGTTTGGGCTTTAGAAGCGCATCGGGCCGCTCACACTCTTCAAGAAATGTTAACCATAAAATCAGATGACGTTGTTGGTAGAGCCAAAGCCTTTGAAGCTATTGTTAAGAGCCTTGATATTCCCGAGGCCACTGTTCCAGAGTCTTTCAGGGTTTTAGTTAAAGAGTTAAACAGTTTAAGTTTAAATATCATTCCTGGAGCAGTTATTGATGACCTTAAAGAAGATGAAGATAATGATTTAGACATATGAATAAACTAACAGATTTTGCCAGCCTACAAATAAAACTTGCTTCACCGGAAGTAATTAAAGCTTGGTCTCATGGAGAAGTTTTAAAACCGGAAACCATTAACTATCGAACCTTAAAACCGGAAAAAGATGGTTTATTTTGTGAGAAAATTTTTGGTCCGACCAAAGATTGGGAGTGTTATTGTGGAAAATATAAACGTATTCGTTATCGAGGTATTATCTGTGATAAATGTGGTGTAGAAGTTACTCAAAGCAGGGTTCGCCGAGAACGCATGGGTCACATCAAACTAGCTTGTCCGGTTGTTCACATTTGGTTTTTCAAAGGTTCTCCCTCCAATCTTTCTTTAATTTTGGGAATTTCACCAAGAAATCTATCCGGAGTTATCTATTTTGCCAAGTATTTAGTTATGGAGTCTCATGAAGATGTCAAAAAAGATATCTACAAAGATTTGGATAAACAATTTTCTGACAAAGTAAATATTTTAAAAGAAACCCTAAAGCAAGACATTAAAAATACCAAAATAGAAGGAGTTAAGTCAATTGAAACTATCAAAAAGAAAATCAAAATTAAAGAGCAAATGGAGATGTCCGTCAATGAAGCTGAGTTAAAAATTAAAAGAGCCATTGTTTCTCTAAAAGAAAATTTCGCTTTAGAACAAGACACTTTAAAAGAAATCTACAGTGCCATTCAAGCTTTAGTTAAAAAAACTAATCAACTTACAGTTTTATCAGAAGAAGAATATTTAAAATTAGTTGAGTATAATGCTACTGACTTTATCAAAGTTGGCATGGGAGCAGAGTCTGTTTTAGAAGTTATTAAAAAACTTGATCTTGAAAAATTAACCGAAAAATATCGTGATGAAGTTAAGAAATATACCGGCCAGCGTCAAATAAAAGCCAGTAAGGTATTAAGAATCATTGAAGGTTTCAAAAAAGTTGGCATTGAGCCACATTGGATGATCACTACACTTTTACCGGTTTTACCTCCAGATTTAAGGCCCATGGTTCAGTTATCAGGCGGACACTTTGCTTCAAGCGATATTAACGACCTCTACCGAAGAGTCATTAATCGAAACAACCGTCTAAAACACTTAATGAACCTTGGCGCTCCGGAAATAATTTTAAGAAACGAAAAAAGAATGCTTCAAGAGTCTGTTGATACTC
This sequence comes from Candidatus Beckwithbacteria bacterium, assembly GCA_043826085.1. GTDB lineage: Bacteria > Patescibacteriota > Microgenomatia > UBA1400 > CG1-02-47-37 > CAXBYZ01. The sequence goes on from JBDRQW010000012.1 coordinate 7,361, forward strand.
TTATAGATACCTCTCAAGCTAAAACTATTAGACGACGTGGCACTAAAGAACTTCGTTCTTTAGCAGACATGCTCAAAGGGAAACAAGGTCGTTTCCGCCAAAACTTGCTTGGAAAAAGAGTCGACTACTCAGGTAGAAGTGTTATCGTGGTTGGTCCTCATTTAAAATTAAATCAAGCTGGTATCCCAAAATTAATGGCTTTAGAAATATTTAAACCATATGTTTTAAGGGAAATTATTAATCGCAGTTTTGCTCCAAATGTTAAAACAGCCAAACACTTTTTAGAAAGAAAACCTAAAGAAGTTTTTGATATTTTAGAAGATATTACCAAAGACCATCCTATTTTATTAAATCGTGCCCCCACATTACATAAACTTGGTATTCAAGCCTTTTATCCGGTTTTAGTGGAGGGTAGTGCCATTCAGCTTCATCCTTGTGTTTGTTCCGGTTACAATGCTGATTTTGATGGAGACCAAATGGCAGTTCACGTTCCATTATCAAAAGATTCTCAAAAAGAAGCCATTGAATTAATGATGCCTGCCAACAATTTACTTAAGCCGGCCGACGGTTCACCAATTACCATTCCCAACAAACAAATGGCTCTTGGCATTTATTACATTACTTCTATAGATTCTCAAATAAAACCAGATAAAACTATCTATTCATCCTCGAAAGAAGCCATCTTTGCCTATCAATCAAATTATATAAAAATTCGTCAATTAATCAAAGTTAGGTTAGATCAAGAAATTATAAAAACTTCCGTAGGTAGATTGCTTCTCAATGAAAAACTACCAAAATCTTTAAGATTTATCAATCAGGACATTACAGCTTCCAATATTAAGAACTTAGTTAAAAAAGCCATTACTACTTGTTCCAAAGAAGAAACCGCTCAACTAATTGATGATCTTAAAGACCTTGGCTTTAAGGGAGTTACTTTGTCTGGATTATCAGTAGCTGTTTCCGACTGTAAAATCATTAAAGAAAAACCAACCATCATCAAGAAAGCAAACGCCAAAGCCCTTCTTATTGAAGAAAACTATAAAAATGGTCTAATTACCAGAGAAGAGAAAAGAAGGCTTAGTATCGAACTTTGGATGGAAGTTACAGAATTAATTGCCAATAAAACTTGGGATAATTTTGATGAATCAAATGCCGTGAAGGTTATTATTAAATCAGGTGGAACCCGTGCTTCCAAAGATCAAGTCAAACAATTAGCCGCCATGCGTGGATTGGTGGTTGATCCTTTGGGAAAAATCGTCGAACTTCCAACTAAGTCTAATTTTAGGGAAGGTTTATCAATTTTCGAGTATGTTACCTCTTCAAGAGGTTCAAGAAAAGGTTTAACTGACTCAGCCATCAAAACAGCCGACGCTGGTTATTTAACTCGTCGCCTAGTTGACGTTGCCCACGACATGATTATTCGTCTTGATGACTGTAAAACTAAAGAAGGTTTAGACATTAAAAGAAAAGGTGATCGTAGCAAATCTTTTGCCATCAGACTTGTTGGTCGTTTTTCAGCCGAAACAATAAAAATCAATAATAAAGAAATTGTTAAAAAGAACAAAATAATTTCAGAAGAAATTGCTAAAAAAATAGATAAATCAAAAATTGAATCAGTTAAAGTCAGATCTCCATTAACTTGCCAAGCCAAACACGGTCTTTGTGCTACTTGTTATGGTTGGGACTTTTCTACTAAAAAGAAAGTCACCATCGGTGCTCCGGTTGGTGTCGTGGCTGCTCAATCAATCGGCGAACCGGGCACTCAGTTAACCATGAGGGTCAAGCACACTGGAGGTATTATTTCTGCAGATGTTACTCAAGGTTTACCTCGTGTTGAAGAGCTTTTTGAAGCCAGAAATCCAAAAATGGCCTCTCCTTTAACTAACATTGCCGGAAAAGTTAGTTTTGAAGAAACCGCTCAAGGTTATCAAGTTACAGTTACCCCAACCGATAAAAGTGATGTTGAAACCTATATGGTTCCCCTAACCTCCACCCTAAAAGTCAAGAATAATCAATTAATTGGAGTTGGCGAAAGACTGGCTTCAGGTTCTCTCAATATCAAAGAAATCTTAAAAATTCGTGGCTTGGTCACAGCCCAAAATTACCTTATTGAACAAATTCAAGCGGTTTATGAATCCCAAGGTATTCCCATTCACGATAAACATTTTGAGATTATTATCAGAAAAATGTGTGACAAGTATCAAGTGGAAACAGTCGGAGATACTGACTTGCTCGCCGGTGAATTTGTTGAAAAAAATATTTTTGAATTTGCCAATAAATCAATTAGTAAAAACAAAGGTAAAAAAGCCACCGCCATACAAACAGTCTTAGGTATTACCAGGTCTTCACTTCATACTGAATCTTGGTTATCAGCTGCTTCATTTCAGCACACCTCAAGTATATTAACCAACTCAGCTGCTCAGGGTAAGGTAGACAATCTTCTAGGTCTCAAAGAAAATGTTATAATCGGTCGTCTAATCCCAACTAGCAAAGAAAGAGCTGTTATTAAAGAATAATTATATGCCAACCATTAACCAACTTGTTAAAAACAAAAGAAGATCTAAGCCAAAAAGAATCAAGGCCACTGCTTTAAGAAAATCGCTTAATTTAATAACCAGAAGAATAACTCCCACCACCAATCCCCAAAAAAGAGGTGTCTGCACTGTTGTTAAAACCATGACTCCGAAAAAACCAAATTCCGCACTTCGTAAAGTTGCCAGAGTCAGGTTAAGTAACAAACAAGAAGTTACCGCTTATATTCCGGGAGAAGGTCATGATTTGGCCGAACACTCTATTGTTTTAGTTAGGGGAGGTCGTGTTAAAGATTTACCTGGTGTAAAATACCATATTATTAGAGGAAAATATGACTCATCCGGAGTAGAAAATCGAAAATCTTCAAGATCAAAATATGGTACCAAATCAAGTGGTGTCGCTACAGTCGTTACAGGTTCATCTGCTGATAAGCCTACAGATGATAAACCGACAGAGGACAAGAAAGTAGAATAATCATTATGCCAAGAACAGGAAGAGTAAATAAACGAATTACCAAACCAGACCCGGTTTATGATAATAAATTGGTTGCTAAAATAATCAACAAAATTATGTATAGTGGCAAAAAATCAATTGCCCAAAAACATGTCTACCAAGCTCTAGATCTCGTCAAAGAACAAACCAAAGAAGATCCAATTATTGCCTTACGCCAAGCCATTGATAATGCCAAACCAACTATGGAAGTTAGATCCAGAAGAGTTGGTGGTGCTTCCTATCAAGTTCCTATGCCTGTTAGGGGAGAAAGAAGAGAATCTTTGGCCATTCGTTGGATTATTGATGCCGCCAGAAAAAGACCAAACTCTCAATATCATCACTTTTACCAAAAACTGGCCGCTGAACTTACCGATGCCCTAAAAAATCAAGGTGGTGCAGTTGACAAAAAAACTCAAGCTCACAAAGTCGCCGAATCCAACAAAGCCTTCTCCCACTTCCGCTGGTAGTACCTTCAGGGAGACTCCCTGAAGGTACTACAATTCAAATATCCAAAACCACATTCTTAATTCTAATTATATCACTTTCATCAGTTTCTTCAACAAAATTCTTATAAGAATTTCTCGAGTTAATTTTAGAAAAATAGCTTAATATTTCATCAGTATTTACCCATGACTGTTTAAATAAACCCAAGTAATTTGCATAACTAGAGTACCTATAATCCTCTAAAAAACCTTCAGGGAGTCTCCCTGAAGGTGCAAGATCAGTAGGATTTCTATGAATATATTTTGATAAATAAATATATTGCTCTTCAGAAGTAATTTCAACAGCCTTATACGTTCCTTGAAATAATGGTCCAACTCTTTTATATTTCCGATTAAAATACATAGAATACTTAGTTGCCAAAGAGCGCATAAAATAATTCATTGACATTTCCTCTTTTTGGAAAATGAATAGATGAAAATGGTTGGGCATTAAACAATAAGCCATCAATTTTATTGTTTCGGCATGGTTCTTCAACTGTCGAGATGGAGCTACCTTCAGGGAGTCTCCCTGTAGGTCGAGTGTCTTTGGTAAGGATAAATATAACTTTAAATATCCTAAAAAAGTTTTGTAATCATCAACGGTCTTAAAAATATCACCCTTTGCCACTCCACGATTATATATATGATAATATGTATTTTCTTTGTATTCCTTCAACGAATTCTTTGGAGGCATAAATTTAGTATACACCTTCAGGGAGTCTCCCTGAAGGTTCAATATTATTTTGCTTTTCTCTCCAAGAAATATTAAACTTAGTTAATGACAAACAATCCTTTACCGGAACCTGTTATTCCGTCTTCAGTTTTACCTCAATCAATTCCATCATTAACTTCTCAGGCTTCACCAATCCTTCCCCGGAAAAAATCCTTCAAATGGCTCACCGTTTTAATTATTCTTATCCTTCTCACCTCCACCGCCATCTTCGCCTACCAATACTTTCAACTAAAACAGATAACCCCTCAACCTCAAACCACCCCAACTCCCTTAACCATCATTAACCCTTCTCCCTCTCTCGATCCGACCGCCGATTGGAAAACATATACTTCTTCAAAATATACATTTAAATACCCAAGTGAATGGATTGTGGATGAAAAATGTACAAAATTAGGACACCCCGCTAGTAATCCATGTGCATATTCATCTGATTATCATCCTATCACTAAAAAGATTGAGCCAGGGGAGGGCGGTATTGATACTGTAACTGAATACAACATTGGAACTCTCCTCAGTGTTGATTTAATAGATGACATTACTTACGACTCTGTTGGTTTTTGTTCACCAGGAGGCCCTTTGTCAATATATAATTGCCATGAAAAAATAATCAACGGAAATAGATATGTTACAAGAGAAATAGGAACTTATTTTTATAATACAACAGTCATTAATGTTTGGTTATTAATGGATAATAATGCAGTCGTAGATTTAAACTTTTTCTTTTCAAAAGCAAATAAAATCAATGACCTGAAAATTTTCGACCTCATCCTTTCCACCTTTAAGTTTATAGAATCATCTGAAAAAGAAGTCATTGGCATTCAAACTTCTGTATGTTGTTCATGCCCAACCAAAATTCCCCCATCTCTTCTTAACACAAGCGGCTGGGTTTTATATGAAAAAGGCAAAAATTACTCTATTTATTTACCAAAAATATGTGATAGAGTTGATTGTCAGCCTTGTCCCCCAACTTTATAGATAAAAAATTCACTTTTACACCTACAAGGATCATCCCTGTAGGCCTCTAGACAAACAACCTTTTTTCTCATATAATACCCCTATTAATTTATTAAACTATTTTCACAAAGCAGTCGCTTCTTGTGAAGCGATTTTTTTATTGTTTTATGGCAGATAAACAATCAGACACCAAATCAAAACAAAACTTACCTCTTGATAAAATCAGGAATATCGGTATTATCGCCCACATTGATGCCGGCAAAACCACTACCACCGAGCGTATTTTGTTTTACACCGGCAAATCATACAAAATGGGTAATATCGACGACGGCGATACTCAAATGGACTGGATGGAACAGGAAAAAGAGCGTGGCATTACTATCATGTCAGCCGCCACCACTGCCTTCTGGACTCCCACCATACCCGGGGCAGTCGATCAAGTTGAACATAGAATTAACATTATCGACACTCCCGGACATGTAGATTTTACCGCCGAAGTTGAAAGATCTCTTAGAGTTTTAGACGGAGGTATCACAGTTCTAGATGCCGAAGAAGGTGTTCAGTCTCAATCCGAAACTGTTTGGCATCAGGCCAATAAATATAATGTTCCCCGTCTTTGTTTTGTTAATAAAATGGACAAACTGGGGGCCGACTTTTTAGCTACCGTTAATGACATCAAAGAAAGACTTGGAGCCAACCCGGTCATTATGACTCTTCCAATTGGTGCCGAAAATTCTTTCAAGGGAGTTGTTTTGCTTCTTGACCAAAAAGCCTTAGTCTGGGAATCAGACGAAACTGGCGCTAAGTATGAAGAAGTTGATATTCCGGAAGACATGAAAGACGAAGTCAAAAAATACCGAAATCTTCTCATCGAGCAAATTAGCGAACACGACGATAAACTCCTAGAAAAATTTCTTGAAGGAGAAGAACCAACCCTGGATGAACTCAAGAAAGTCCTAAGAAAAGCCACTCTGGCTTACAAAGTGGTTCCGGTTTTTGCCGGCTCTTCTCTAAGAAACAAAGGGGTTCAACCTTTACTTGACGCAGTGGTTGAGTATCTCCCCAGTCCGATCGACATCAAAGACGTCAAGGGCATTAATCCAAAAACCGAAAAAGAAGAAGTTAGGCCAAATACCAAAGAAGCTCCTTTCTCAGCCTTAGCCTTCAAAGTTCAAACCGACCCTCACGTTGGCCGTCTCACTTACATTCGTGTTTATTCGGGCACTCTTCAATCAGGTAGTTATGCCACCAACTCCACCAAAGGAGAAAAAGAGCGAGTCGGTCGACTTCTTTTAATGCACGCTAATACCAGAGAAGAGATTGACCAAGCCTCTGCCGGTGAAATCGTCGCCGTGGTCGGACTTAAAAAAACCACTACCGGAGACACTCTTTGTGACGCCAATAACCCCATAGTTCTTGAGGGAATTACCTTCACTGATCCGGTTATCTCTCTTTCTATCGAACCAAAAACCAAAGCCGATCAAGAAAAAATGGGCTATGCTTTAAACAGACTTTCAGAAGAAGATCCAACCTTCACTATCAAAAGCAATCCCGAAACCGGCCAAACCATTATTTCCGGCATGGGCGAACTTCACTTAGAAATTTTAGTTGATCGCATGAAAAGAGAGTTTAGTGTCGAAGCTAATACCGGCCAACCTCAAGTTGCTTATAAAGAAACTATTAAAAAGAATGCTCAAGCAGAAGGCAAGTACATTAAACAATCAGGTGGTCGTGGTCAATACGGTCACTGTTTACTAAGAATTGAACCAAAAGCAGCCGGCGAGGGTTTTGAGTTTGTTTCAGAAGTAGTTGGCGGTCGTATCCCCAAAGAATTTATTCCGGCCATTGGCAAAGGTGTCAAAGAAGCTTTAGAAAACGGTTGCATAGCCGGTTATCCTTTAGTTGATGTCAAAGTCATTGTTTACGATGGCTCTTATCATGATGTTGACTCTTCAGAAATTGCCTTTAAAATTGCCGGTTCTATAGCTGTTCAAGCCGCCGTCAAATTAGCCAATCCGATTTTGTTGGAACCAATCATGAAGGTTGAAGTTTCTACTCCGGAAGAATTTATGGGAGAAATTATTGGGGATTTATCTGCCAAAAGAGCTCAAATTCAAGGTACTGCCAACCGAGGTAAAATTACCATTATTACCGCCTTAGTTCCTCTGGCTGAGCTAACTCAATACGTCACGATTTTAAGGTCAATGACTCAAGGTAGAGCCAGTTTTTATATGGAACCATCTCATTACGAAGAAGTTCCACAAAACATCACCGAAATTATCATAAAAAAGCAAAATCCATCCACCTCAGAAAAAAAGGATTGATTATGGTAAAATATAAAATGCTAGAAAAATAAATTACTAGCTATTAAATAAAAGGAGGCCTTATGGCAACATTTACAAGAACTAAACCCCATTTAAACGTCGGGACCATTGGTCACGTCGATCACGGTAAGACAACTTTGTCTGCCGCTATTACTCAATACTTGGCAAAGACAAACCAAGCCCAAGCTTTAAAATTTGACGAGATTGATAAATCTCCGGAAGAAAAAGAGCGTGGTATTACTATTTCTATTACTCACTTAGAGTATGAAACAGACAATCGTCATTATGCTCATATTGATTGTCCGGGTCACAAAGACTACATTAAAAATATGATCACCGGTGCCGCTCAAATGGACGGTGCTATTTTAGTTGTAGCCGCTACTGATGGCCCTATGCCTCAGACCAGAGAACATCTTCTCTTAGCCAAACAAGTTAATGTTCCGGCTTTGGTAGTTTACCTTAACAAAGTTGATATGGTAGATGACAAGGAAATGGTTGATTTAGTTGAAGAGGAAATTAGAGAACTCTTGACTAAGTACGAATTTCCAGGCAAAGATGTGCCAATAATTAGAGGCAGTGCTTTAAAAGCCTTAGAAGGTGACGCTGAAGCTGAAAAATCCATTCAAGAGCTTATGAAAGCTCTAGATGAATACATTCCGGCTCCAAAAAGAGAATTGGATAAACCATTTCTTATGGCTGTTGAAGACGTCTTTTCTATCAAAGGTAGAGGCACAGTCGTTACCGGTAGAATTGACCGGGGTAAAATTAAAATTGGTGAGGAAGTCGAAATTATCGGTCTTAAAGCCACCAGAAAAACCACCGTTACCGGAGTCGAAATGTTTAGAAAACAACTTGAAGACGGTCAAGCCGGTGACAATGTTGGTATTTTGCTTCGCGGAGTAGAGAAAGATGACGTCGAAAGAGGCCAAGTTCTTGCTAAGCCGGGATCACTTAAAGCCAGCACCGAGTTTGAGGCCGAAGTTTATATTCTTTCAAAAGAAGAAGGCGGTCGTCACACTCCATTCTTTTCTGGTTACAAACCTCAGTTTTATATCAGAACCACTGATGTAACCGGAGATGTTACCTTACCAGAAGGGGTTGAGATGGTTATGCCGGGAGACAACGCTAAGATGATTGCCAAACTCATCCAGCCGGTTGCCCTGGAAGAAGGACTTCGTTTCGCTGTTCGCGAAGGCGGTCTGACTGTAGGAGCCGGTGTCATTACAAAAATTATTAAATAATTTTTTAAAATTCAATAACACTCCCGGAGTGAAAGAAGTTCACACTCCGGGAGTGGTTAATAAAGAACCTTATCTTCTTATGTCAAAAAGTAGAATTAGAATCAGATTAAAATCTTATGATCATCGGATCATAGATGAGTGTTGCCAAAAAATACTTGATACCGCTCTTTCAACAGGAGCTAAAGTCATTGGCCCCATTCCTTTACCAACCAGAAGAAAGCTGGTTTGTGTTACCACCAGCCCTCACGCAGATAAAGATGCCAGAGAGCACTTTCAGTTATTAACCCATAAAAGACTTGTAGATATCATTGATTCTACAGATAAAACTATCGATAGTTTAATGCACTTGGAATTGCCCGCCGGAGTTGGTATTGAAATTCGAATGTAAAGTTTCATGATTAACACATTTTTTGCTACCAAACTAAAAACTGCCCAAGCCTTTGATGATAAAGGCAATCGTTTGGTAGTCACCAAAATAAAGTCTACCCCTTTAACTGTTACTCAAATAAAATCTGTTGAAAAAGATGGTTATTGGTCAATTCAATGTGCTTTTGGGAGAAAATCAAAAAAATCTTTATCAAAACCACTTTTAGGACATCTTAAAGCATCGACCAAAGGCCGATCGTCCTCTGGACGAAAACTGAAAACCGCCCCTAAATTTATCAGGGAAATTAGAATTTTAAAAGAACCAACTTTAAAAGTAGGCGATCAAATCAAAGCTTCAGATGTTTTAAAAGCCGGTGACAAAGTAAAAGTTGTCGGTATTTCAAAAGGTAGAGGTTTTGCCGGAGTTATGAAGCGTTGGGGTTTCAAGGGTGGTCCAAGAACTCACGGCCAGTCAGATAGACCAAGATCTATAGGTTCTATTGGTCAAGGAACAGACCCCGGTCGTGTTTGGAAAGGTAAAAAAATGCCGGGTAGATTTGGCACAGACAGAATTACTGTCAAAAACCTTCGAGTTTTAGAAGTTAATGACCAAGATAATCTCATTAGTATCAAGGGTACGGTTCCAAGTTTTAATACTGCCCTTCTTGAAATCACCAAAATCAAAGAAGCTCCTACTTCCACTCCCGGAGTGAAACCTGCCTGCGCAGGCAGGGAAGTTCCCACTCCGGGAGTGTCCAAAACAAAATAACCTATGCCATCAATAGATATTTACAACACCACTACCAAAAAGACTACAAAAATTAATCTTAAAAAAGAGATTTTTGAGGCTAAAATTAACCAGCCTTTAATGGCTCAAGCCGTCAAAGTTTATTTATCTAATCAACGTCAAGCCCCTGCCAGAACTAAATCAAGAGGAGAAGTCAAAGTCACCAAACAAAAAGTTTGGCGTCAAAAAGGTACCGGCCGAGCCCGTCACGGTAGTAGAAATGCCCCTATCTTTGTTGGCGGAGCCAAAGCCCACGGTCCCACCGGTGAGCAAAATTATAAACTAAATCTATCCAAGAAAATGAAACGCGCCAGTTTATTTAGTGCTCTTACCAAACAATTAAAAGACAAAAAAATCATGGCTATAACCGGCCTGGAAAAACTTACTCCTAAAACTAAAAAATTCAACTTAATATTTACCAAACTCACAAAAACCCCTAAAAAAATCCTTCTCGTCACCAATCTTTCGTCTATAAAAAGAGCCACTAATAACTTACCTTACATTAATTCAGCCACTGCCAAAAACTTAACCACCTATCACACTTTAAACGCCAATAAAATCATCTTTACCAAAGAGTCTTTAAAAGCCCTAGAGGAGCATTATGTCTTTTGATGTTATTTTAATAAAACCATCCATCACTGAAAAATCCTTTAAATTAGCTCAAAGTGGTCAGTTTACCTTTTTTGTAAAAAAGTCTGCCAGTAAACATGCCATTGCTCACGCTATTGAAGAATTATTTAAAGTCAATGTTATCAAAGTCAGAACCGTCAAAAAAGCCGGTAAAGTTAAAAGGTCTGGCAAAAGCAAAATCGCCAAAAAGTATTCAGATCAAAAAAAGGCGATTGTTACCTTAAAACCGGGTCAGATGATCGAGTACTTTAAATTACCGGAAGAAAAACGTAAAGCTCAGAGAACTCAGAAAAAATCAGTTTCCTCAGTGTTGCAGAAATCTCAGAGTTCCACTCCGGGAGTGTTAAAAAAACAGTCTAAACCTAGCCTTCTTGGTAAACTAAAAAAAATAACTAAGAGGACTCAAGATAAGTAAATATGGCAATTAGAACTTATAAACCAACCACCCCGGGCAGGCGTCATCGACGAGACATTATTTGTGATGAAATCACCGCCACCAAGCCGGAAAAAAGTCTTACTAAAGTAATTAACTACAAGGCCGGTAGAAACAGTACTGGTAAAATTTCTGTTAGGCATCAAGGTGGCCGTCACAAAAGACAATATCGTATTATTGACTTTAAACGAGATAAAAGAGACATTCCGGCCAAGGTAGCTACTATTGAATATGATCCAAACAGAAGCGCTAATATTGCTTTACTTCACTATGTAGATGGCGCTAAAAGATATATTTTAGCGCCCAAGGGTTTAAAAATAAATCAACCTATCATGTCAGGCGAAAAAGCTTCGATTAAACCCGGTAACGCTTGTCCTTTAAAAGTTATTCCGGTCGGTAGTTTAATCCATAATCTCGAGATCACTCCGGGCAAAGGTGGTCAGATGGTTAGGTCAGCCGGAACTGCCGCCACTCTTCAAGGTAAAGACAAAAAAGCTATTATCAAACTCCCTTCCGGAGAAGTCCGTTTAATTTCTTTAGCATGTTATGCTACAATCGGCGAGGTTGGAAACCAAGACGTTAAAAACATTAAGCTTGGCAAGGCTGGAAGAAAACGCCACATGGGAGTTAGACCCACTGTTCGTGGAGTAGCCCAACATCCGGCTTCTCACCCTCATGGTGGAGGTGAAGGTCGAAGCGGTATTGGAATGCCGTCTCCTTTAAGTCCTTGGGGTAAAAAGACTCTTGGTAAAAAGACCAGAAGAGCAAGAAAATACTCAACCAAATTTATTATTAAAAAAAGAAAGTAAAAATCAAGGTTACGAACTCGAACTTCTTAAAGTTCGTAACCTTAACAATTTATGTCAAGATCAAGCAAAAAAGGACCATACGTAGACGAAAGATTGGTCAAAAAAATCGAAAAGATGAAGGCTGATGGCAAAAAAGAGGCCATCAAGACTTGGTCTAGAGCCAGTCAAATCTCTCCGGATTTTGTTGGGCATACTTTTCTTGTCCACAATGGCAATAAATTTTTAGAAGTTTTTGTAAACGAAGCCATGGTTGGCCACCGTTTAGGAGAATTTTCTCCAACCCGTACCTTTAGGGGTCACGGAAAAATGGTCAAGAGAACCGTTACTAAGACTTAAATATGATCAAAGCCGAAGCAAAATTTATCAGAACCAGCCCAAGAAAACTTAGGCTAGTGGCCGATCTGGTTAGAAACATGAGTTTAGCCGAAGCCATAAGTACCTTAACTCATCTTAGAAAAAGGTCGGTTACTCCACTTTTAAAAACTCTAAAGCAAGCCACCGCCAACGCTGTTAATAATCTAAATTTAAGCAAAGACTCTCTTCAAATTCAATCAATTGAAGTGAACGAGGGAGCCACTTACAAACGTTGGAATCCGGTTTCCCGCGGTCGGGCTCACTCAATTTTAAAAAGAACCAGTCATATAAAAGTACTTTTAAAGTCGAACAATTCCGAAAAAGGTGACACCTTGACAGGAGACGCGAGAGAATCTCGAGTCGGGACGGCGAAGCCGGAAGGTGTCACCTTATCGGAAAAGACTTCCACTCCCACTCCGGGAGTGATAAAAGGGAAGAAATAATATGGGACAAAAAGTACATCCAAAATCATTTAGAATAGGCCCTCTTTACACTTGGTCCAGTAATTGGTTTGCCACGAAAAAAGACTATCAAAAGTTTTTACTGGAAGATATTCAATTAAGAAAGTTTTTGTTTAGTAAACTTGAACTTGCGGGTATTACCGAAGTAAAAATCGAGCGTTCCATCAATACTATAAAGTTTATTCTTCATGTCTCTAGACCGGGTGTGGTTATTGGTCGCGGTGGTTCAGGCATTGAAGAACTAAAAAAGATTTTATTTAATAAACTAAAATTTAATAAACAAACAAACAAAGCTCCAAAATTCGAACTCGAGGTAGTTGAAGTCAAAAAGCCGGATTTATCAGCTAGGTTAATTGGTCTAAGAATTGCCGATCAAATGTTAAAACGTTACCCTCATAGAAGAGCTATTTCTCAGGCTTTAGAAAGAGCCATGACTGGCGGAGCTAAGGGTGTAAAAATTGTTTTAGCCGGTCGTATCAATGGAGCCGAAATTGGTAGAACTGAAAAGTATTCAAAAGGCAGTGTTCCTTTGAGTACTATAAGATCAGACATTGATTACTTTGAAAAACCGGCTTTAACTAAGTTTGGTTATGTTGGTATTAAAGTATGGGTATATAAAGGAGAATTAAATATAGTTTAAGGTTCGGAACTAGAACTTCTTAAAGTTCACGAACCTTAATTTTACATTATGTTACAACCAAAAAGAATGAAATACCGCAAGCATTTTCGAGGTTCTATGAAGGGCAATGCTAATGTTGGCTCAAAAGTCTCTTTTGGCGAGTATGGCTTAAAGGCACAAGGTAGAGGTTGGATGACCAATAGGCAAATTGAGGCCGCTAGAAAAACTATCAGCCATCATACTAAAAGAGCCGGAAAACTCTGGATTAGAGTTTTCCCGGATAAAACCTACACTAAAAAAGCCGCCGGTGTTCGCATGGGTGGTGGCAAAGGAGAAATCGAAGGCTATGTTTGTGTTATTAAACCCGGTCGTGTTATCTTTGAGTTGGCTGGAGTAGATGAAAGCATTGCTCGCGAATCATTTAGGTTAGCTACTCAAAAGTTACCTATGAAAACCAAATTTGTAACCAAAATCTGATATGAATCAAAAAGATAAACAAGCTCTTCAAGCTAAAACTACCAAAGAATTAACAGCCGATCTTTTAAAGTTAAAAAAAGATTTGGTTGATCAAAAATTAAAATTAAAAACCGGTTCTTTAAAAGATACCTCGAGTCTTAAAAAAACTCGTTATCAAATAAACATAAGGTTACGAACTTTAAGAAGTTCGAGTTCGTAACCTTCACCACTATGAAAAAACAACTAACCGCCACTGTTATCAGTGCCAAAATGCAAAAAACAGTCAAAGTTCAAGTAATTCGAAAATGGGCTCACCCTGTCTACAAAAAAATCATCACCAAGAAAAAAAACTACTTAGTTCACAATGAAAAACTTGATTTAAAACCAGGTGATAAAGTTATTATTGAAGAAACTAAACCCATTAGCAAGAAAAAAACTTGGCAGATTGAGAGTAAGGTATGATTCAACTAAGATCAACCTTAAAAGTCGCTGATAATTCCGGAGGTAAAAAACTACGGGTTATCTTGGTCCATGGTGGTTCAAAAAAACGTTTTGGTCACATTGGAGATATTGTTACTGCTTCTGTTATTCAAGCTCACCCTCACGCTCAAGTTAAATCAGGTGAAGTTGTCAAAGCAGTCATAGTTAGAACCAGAAAAGAAACTGCCAGAAAAGATGGTTCTTATGTTCGTTTTGATGACAATGCCGCTGTTATTTTAGAAAATGTTAAAAATAAAGAGCCAAAAGGCACCAGAATTTTTGGGCCGGTGGCTCGAGAAATTAAAGAGTTTGGCTACAACAAAATTGCCTCTCAGGCTCCAGAGGTTTTATGAAATTAAAAGTAAATGACACCATCAAAGTAACTCTTGGTAAAGATAGGGGTAAAACCGGCAAGATCGAAAAAATTTTTCCAAAGAAAAACATGGTTCAAGTTCCGGGTATCAATGTCTATAAAAAGCATCTCAAAGCTCAGGGCGAATCCAAACCCGGTGGTATTATTGATTTGGTTAAACCTATGTATGTTTCAAAAGTTGCCTTAATTTGCCCAAAGTGTCAAAAAATCACTAGGGTGGGTTATCAAGGTCAAGGTAAAAAGAAAGTTAGAATTTGTAAAAAATGCAAGGCTATTCTATGAACCGTCTAAAAGAAAAATACCAAAAAGAAATAATCAAAACTCTAAAAAAAGAGTTTAAACTAACTAACGACTTAGCAGTTCCAAAAGTTACCAAAATAGTCATTAATGTTGGTTTAAAAGAAGGTGCCGGAGACAAAGGTATAGTCAAAAAAGTTTCCGATTATATCAGTTTAATTGCCGGTCAAAAAGCTATTATTACCAGAGCCAGGGTAGCTGAAGCCGCCTTTAAAACTAGAAAAGACGATCCCATTGGAGTTAAAGTTACTTTAAGAAACAAAAGAATGTATGAGTTTTTAGATAAATTTATTTCTATTGTTCTTCCAAGAGTTAGAGATTTCCAAGGAGTATCCAGAAAATCTTTCGACGGTCGTGGCAATTATTCAATCGGTTTAAATGATCAAACTGTTTTTCAAGAGGTAGATTATGATACAATCGACACTGTTCGAGGATTACAAATAAATTTTGTTACTAATACTAATAACGACAAACTAGCTTTAAGATTATTAAAACTCTTAGGTATGCCTTATGTCAAAAGTTAAATACTTTGAAAAACAAAAAAGAAAACCAAAGTTTCCTTCAAGACAAAAAAACCGTTGTCAACTTTGTGGTCGACCTAGAGCCTATATTAGACTCTTTGGTGTTTGTAGGTTATGTTTTAGAAAATTAGCCCAAAAAGGTGAATTACCCGGAGTTACCAAAGCCAGTTGGTAAATTAATATGCTATCAGATCCTATTGCAGACTTGTTAACCAGAATTAGAAACGCCAAATTGGTTAATCATAAAAAGGTTTCTATTCCACATTCAATCTTAAAAGAAAATATTGTAAAAATTTTAAAAATCAAAGGCTATATTAAAGATTATATGACAGAAGGTAAAGTTCCTCAGAAAATCTTAAAAATCAATTTAAAGTATCGCCATAAAATCTCAGCCATTAATCAAATAATAAGAATTTCCAAACCCGGAGTCAGAATTTACGCTAATTTCTCAGAACTTTCAAAATTAATGAGAGGCAGGGGCACTGTTATTCTTTCAACTTCAAAAGGTGTTATGACTGCTCAAGATGCAAAAAAAAATAATTTAGGAGGAGAAGTTCTTTTAAAGGTAAGCTAATATGTCTAGAATCGGCAAACAACCAGTCATTATTCCAAAAGAAGTCACCCTGGAAATAAAAAATGATCTCATGACTGTTTCTTCAAAAGGAAATATTTTAACTCAAACTATTCCGGCAGGAATTGAGGTTACCCTTAAAGATAATCTAGCTACTGTTACTGTAAAAAATTCTTCAAATCAAACCAAGGCTTATCATGGTTTGGTTAGAAGCTTGCTTTTTAATATGGTTGAGGGGGTTACCAAAGGTTACTCTAAAACTTTAGTTTTGGAAGGCACCGGTTTTAGAGTCGAAGCCAAAGACAAAGGCATTGAGCTATCACTTGGTTTTTCTCACCCGGTTATTTATCAAGCTCCGGAATCCATTAAAATAGAAGTTAAAGATAATAAAACCATTATAATATCAGGAGCAGACAAACAACTGGTTGGTCAAGTGGCCGCTAAAATAAGAGAATATAAAAAACCGGATTCTTATAAAGGCAAAGGAGTTAGATATCAAGGCGAAGTTGTTAAATTAAAACCGGGTAAATCCGCAAAAGCGGCTGAAGCTTAAATATGATTAATAGATACAAAGATTTAAAAACTAAAAGAAAAATCAGAACCAGAGCCACTTTAACTACCAATAAAGATAGGCCGCGGCTAACAGTTTTTAGAAGTAACAAATTTATTTATGCTCAAATTATAGATGACATTAAAGGTATTACTCTAGTCAGTGCTACTGCCAAAAAAGCCACTGATTTAGGTGTTGCTATCGCCAAAAAAGCCAAACTTAAAAAAATTAATAAAGTAGTTTTTGATCGTGGTTCTTACAAGTATCACGGCCGTGTCAAAGCTCTAGCCGAGGCCGCCAGAAAAACCGGTTTAAAATTTTAATATAATATGATGCAACCACCACAAAAAAATCAAAGAAATCAAGGTAGATATCAACAGGATAAAGAATTTGACGAAAAAGTTATTCAAGTCAATCGTGTTTCCAAAAAAACTAAGGGTGGTAACCAAATCGGTTTTTCTGTTCTCATGGTTATTGGCGATAAAAAAGGTCGGGTTGGAGTTGGTCTGGGTAAAGCCAAGGACGTTCTCTCCTCAATCAAAAAAGGTATTAAAAAAGCCAAAAAAAATCTTATCACTGTGCCCATGAGAAAAGACACTATTCCTCATGATATTCTTGTCAAATTTGGTGCCGCTAAAGTTATGCTTAAGCCGGCTCCTAAAGGTAGTGGTATTATTGCCGGAGGAGCTGTTCGATCAGTTATGGAAGCCGCCGGAGTTAAAAATGTTTCCAGCAAAGTCCTTGGAACCAGAAACAAGGCCTCAAATGTTTACTGTACAATCAAAGCATTAAAACAACTTCAAAAATATACTGAGCTAACAAAGGAGAAAAAATGACTTTAAATACACTTACAAAAACAAAAGATAAATCAAAAAAAAGAGTTGGTCGCGGTTATGGTTCAGGTAAAGGTGGTCACACTTCCGGTCGTGGTGCCAAAGGCCAAAAAGCCAGAAGTAAGGTGCCACTTTATTTTGAAGGTACCCCAATGAGAAAAAGTTTAATAAGGAGAATTCCTATGTTACGTGGAAAATTAAAAAACAAACCGGTTGGTATCAAACCCATAATTATAAATCTAAAACACTTGGTGACTTTTAAAAAAGATCAAACAGTATCTGTCGAAACTTTAATCAAAAATAAAGTATTGCCGGCAAATGCCAAGGGTTTACCAGTCAAAATTTTGGGAGATGGTGACCTTAAGGTAGCTTTAACAGTTACTTTACCTACTTCAAAATCCGCCGCCAAAAAAATTAAAAAAGCTGGCGGTAAAATAATATCTCCCACTCCCGGAGTGAAGAAAAAACCAAAAACTCCCACTCCCGGAGTGAAACCTGCCTGCGCAGGCAGGGAAGTTCCCACTCCGGGAGTGATTAAATGAATCTCCAACCAATTTTAAATATATTTAAAATTAAAGACTTAAGAAAAAAGATTTTAATTACCCTTTTTATCTTTGTTATTTTTCGTTTTATCGCCCACATTCCGGTTCCCGGAGTTGACGTTAATGCTCTAAAACAACTTTTTGGCGGAAATCAACTTTTAGGGTTGCTTGATATTTTTTCCGGTGGAACTTTAGCCAACTTTTCGGTTATGGCTTTAGGTTTAGGACCCTACATCAACGCCTCAATTGTTTTCAATCTACTTACTATTATCTTTCCAAAATTAGAAGAAATCAGTAAAGAGGGCGAGTATGGTCGAGAAAAAATCAATCAATGGACTAGAATGTTATCTATTCCCTTGGCCGCCATTCAAAGCATCGGCATGGTCGCTTTACTTAAAAATCAACAAATCATCAACTTATCAAACCCCTTATTTAGTCTTAGTACGGTAATTACTATGGTTGCCGGCACAGTTTTACTAATGTGGTTGGGTGAACTTCTTACCGAGTATGGCATTGGCAATGGCATTTCTTTGCTCATTTTTGCCGGTATTGTTGGTCGTTTGCCCGTCTCTTTACTTCAAACCTCTTCAATCAGTCAAACCCTAAACTTTGTTAGTATTATTACTTTTGCTATTTTAGGCTTGTTGGTAATTTCAGGCATTATTTATGTCAATGAAGCCACTCGTCAAATAAAAGTTCGTTATGCCAGAAGAGTCAGTGGTCGGACTCAACCCGGCCAATCAACCCACCTACCATTAAGAGTCAATCAAGCCGGAGTTATTCCTATCATTTTTGCTGTTTCCCTGGTTTTAATGCCATCAGTTTTGGGTAATTTTTTAACCGGAGTCAGTAATCCAAAAATAGTTGCTTTTGCCACTAATTTAGTTAATATTTTTGATCCCAACAAAGTTCCTTACCATGTTATCTATTTACTTCTGGTAATTGCCTTTACTTATTTTTATACTGCGGTTACTTTTAATCCGGATAAAATTTCAGAAGATATTAAAAAATATGGTGGTTTTATTCCCGGTATCAGGCCCGGTAAACCTACCGCTGATTATCTGTCTTATGTTTTAAACAGAATTACTTTGGCTGGTGCTTTATTTTTAGGTCTAATTGCCATTCTCCCTTCCATTGCCAGTTATTTAACCGGTATCACCACTCTCACTATTGGCGGTACCGGTATTTTAATCGTTGTTTCTGTTATTCTGGAAACTAGTAAAAACTTTGAATCTCAATTAATTATGCGAAACTACGACAGTTTCCTATAAAATGTTTATAATCTTTTACGGGCCGGAAGGCTCAGGCAAATCAACTCAAGCTAAAATGTTAGCCGAAAAACTCGGTGTTCCTTATTTAGGTTCAGGGGATTTAGTTAGAAAATACGCTGCCGAGGATAAGGGTATTATGGGCGACGCTTGCCGAGATGTTTTTAAAACCGGCCACTACTTGGCTGACTCGGAAATATTTGTTTTATGGAAAGATCGTTTAAAGGAAGACGATGTTCAAGATGGTTTTGTTATCGATGGTTTTCCCAGAAACCACACTCAAGCTTTATTTTTAGCTGACAAACTGGATAAATACAAAAAAACCGTTAACTTTGTTTTTTATCTTAATATTTCTCAACCGGAATCTATTAAACGTTTGCTTAATAGAGGTCGAAAAAGCCCGGATGGTTCGCTTCATGATTCAGAAGAAAAAATAAAATCAAGACTAAATATCTATCAAAAACAAGAAGCCGACGTCTTAAAGTTTTATCAAGAAAACAAGTTACTAAAAACCATCAACGGTGAACAGTCCATAGAAGCCATTCACCAAGATGTTCTAAAGGTGGTTAATAATGGCTAATAAAAAAATCGTCATTGCCATAGTTGGTATGGCCGGTAGTGGCAAGTCAATTAGTTGTGCTCACTTTAAGAGTCTTGGCTACCCGATTTTAAGGTTTGGCGATCAAACAGACATTGGTTTAAAAGAATTAGGTCTTTCTTTAATTGAAGCTAATGAGAAAAAATATCGGGAAGATTTGAGAAAAAATTATGGTATGAAAGCTTACGCCGTAAAAATAGAGCCACGCATTATAAAGGCCTTTAAAAAATCAGACATAGTTTTTTTAGATGGGCTTTATTCTTGGGAAGAATATACTTATTTAAAAAGCAAGTTTAGTAATTTTTTTCTTATTTGTATTTATGCTCGTCCGGCTGTTCGTTATCAACGCTTAGTTAAACGTTTAATTCGTCCTTTAACAAAAAAAGATGCCCATCAACGTGATATTGCCGAATTAGTCAATCTTCACAAAGGCGGACCAATTGCCATGGCTGATTTTTTAATTAAAAACAACAAACAAACCAAAAAGCTCTTCGACAAACTCACCGACACCCTCACCCTAATTAAAAATCACGCTCCAGGAGCGTGATAGAGGTAACTATGAATAAAATCAATTTAATGGCAGAAGGTGGAGCTAAGTTACACCAAATAAAAGAAGATTTAAAAAAAATTTCCAAACCTGGAGTCAGGTTAAGCGAAATTGAGGCTAAAGCCCAAACTTTAATTAAAAAAGCCGGTGGTAAACCTAGTTTTGCTATGGTCCCGGGCTACTCTTGGGCCACCTGTATTAATCTTAATGAAGGTTTGGTTCATGGCATTCCCGATGATAAACAATTAAAACTGGGCGACCTTGTTTCTATAGATGTTGGCATTTTCTATAAAGGTTTTCACACAGATTCGTGCATTAGTTTTATTGTTGGCAATCTAACTGATTATCCCAAAAAGCAAGAATTTTTAGAAACCGGTCAACAAGCCTTAGATTTAGCTATAAAACAAGCTAAAATAGGCAACCATATTGGTCATATTTCAAAAATAATACAAGAGATTATCGAAGCCAAAGGCTATAATGTTTCTAGAAATTTTACCGGTCACGGTATCAGTACTGTTCTTCATGAACAACCAATGATTCCTTGTTTTCTAGAAGGGGAAATCAAAAACACTCCTGCTATTACCAAAAATCAAACTTTGGCTATCGAAGTTATTTATATGGCTGGCAACTCAGATACCATCACTGATAAAAAAGACAACTGGACTGTAGTCACCAAAGATAATCAAATAGCCGGCATAGTCGAGCACACTATTGCAGTGACAGGGTCTGACCCTGTCATCCTTACTTAAAGATATAGAAAAATTATTAATTATCTGATATAATACTTACAACAATGAGTCAGAAAGACATCATAGAAATAGAAGGTGTAGTCGTTGAGAATCTTCCCAATGCCACTTTTAAAGTAAAAGTTGACAACTCAGACAAAACCATTTTTTGTCATTTAGGTGGTAAGATGCGAATGTATAGGATTCGCGTTCTTCCGGGAGATAAAGTTAAGGTAGAACAATCTCCTTACGATGAAACCAAAGGTCGAATCGTTTACAGATTAAAATAATTAACAACCTCAAAACCTGCTAAAAACTACTTGGTTTTGAGATTTTTTTATGAAAGTACAAGCGTCAGTTAAAAAAAGATGCATCAAATGCAAAATAGTCCGTCGTAAGGGGAAGGTCTATGTTATATGTGAAAACCCTCGCCATAAACAGCGTCAAGGATAATTATGCCAAGAATTTCCGGTATTGATTTACCACAAAACAAAAAAACAGGAATAGCCTTAACTTACATTTATGGTGTTGGCCGAGACAATGCCAAAGACATCTTAAAGTTAGCTAACGTCGACCCGGATAAAAGAGCTAAAGATTTAACCTCAGATGAAGTGGTTAGAATCCAAAAATCACTGGAAACTTTTCCCATAGAAGGTTCTCTAAGAAAAATCATTACTGAAAATATTAAAAGGTTAAGGCAAATTGGCACTTACAGAGGTATGCGTCATGCCGCCAAGTTACCGGCTCGAGGTCAAAGAACCAGACACAATGCCAGAACCAGGCGTGGTCGAAGAATGACAGTAGGATCCTTAAAAAAAGAGGATGCTGCTAAAATTGATACAAAGAAATAACATAAAGGTTACGAACTCGAACTTCTTAAAGTTCGTAACCTGAACATTTATGAAAAATAACAAACCCACCACCTCAACCACTCAAATAACTTCCGGTAAAATTTTTATTACCGCTACATTTAATAATACTTTGATTTCTATTACAGATATCAAAGGCAATGTTATTTGTTGGGGTTCAACCGGAGCTTCAGGTTTTAAAGGCTCAAGAAAGTCAACCCCTTATGCGGCTACTACCGCTATTGAAACAGCCATTAATAAAGCCAAAGACCGTGGTCTATCTACAGTTCAGATTTTTATCAAAGGACCGGGCTCTGGTCGTGATGCCATCCTTGGCGTTGTTAGATCAAGTGGATTAAAAGTTACTAAAATATCAGACATCACTCCCATTCCTCACAATGGTTGTCGTCCTAAAAAAAGGCGAAGAGGTTAAATAATATGGCAAAAATTTCAACCAAAAGAGGTAAGTTAGTCAGAAAATTTCAAGAAAATATTTTTGGAAATCCAAAATTTGATAAACTTCTTGCCAAAAAACCTCATCCACCGGGGTTTCATGGCAAAAAATTAAGAAGAAGACTTTCAGACTATGGTTCTCAATTAAAAGAAAAACAAAAATTAAAAACCGCCTACGGTGTTTTAGAAAGACAATTTAGAAGATATTATAAGGTGGCCAGAAAAACTCAAACCGCTACCGGAGAAAAATTATTGCAAATTTTAGAGTCACGTTTAGATAATTTGGTTTACAGAGCTGGTTTTGCTTCTACCAGACCGGCTGCTCGTCAGCTGGTTTCTCACGGGCATATAGAGATTGATGGTAAAAAAGTTAACATTCCTTCATACTTAGTTAAAATCGGTCAAGTTATTAGTTTAGACAAAAAGGGTCAAAAAATTCCTGACATAGTTGCTCTTCTTGCTAAAGCCAAAAAAGATTTAATTATTCCAAAGTGGCTAACCAGAAAAGCAATTGCCGCTAAACTTGAAAGATTGCCAGAACGCGATGAAATCGATATTAATATTCAAGAGCAACTCATAGTTGAGTTCTACTCAAGATAAAGGAGATTATCTTATGATCAAACCAAACTTTAAAACCACTGTCATCGCCGAGACAGACGACTTCGGCAAGTTTGAACTAACCCCTCTGGAAAAAGGTTACGGCCAAACCATTGGCAATGCCTTGCGCCGTGTTTTATTATCAAGCTTATCAGGGGCCGCCATCGCCAAAGTCTCAATTGAAGGAGTTAATCATCAATTTACTACTTTATCAGGAGTCAAAGAAGATATTGTCGAGTTACTTTTAAATTTAAAACAAGTTAGGTTAAGCTACAAAGGTGAAAAGCCGGTTGAGTTAAGTTTAAACGCTGTTGGTCCGGGAGAAATTAAAGCCGGAGATATTAAACTTCCCGCTAATGTAAAAATTGCCAATAAAGACTTGGTTTTAGCCACTCTTTCAGACAAAAACTCAAAGTTAGATGCTAAACTCTTAGTCGAAACCGGTCATGGTTACTTACCGGCCAGAAATCGTCAGGCCAGTAAACTCGGCCAAATGATTTTAGATGCTTCATTTTCCCCGGTTACCAGAGTTAACTATCAAGTAGAAGTTACTCGCGTTGGTAGAAAAATCGACTTGGATAAACTGGTCATGGAAATCTATACAGACGGTACTATCAAGCCATCAAAAGCATTAGAGCAAGCCGCTTCTATTCTAATTTCTTCATTTACTCAAATCGTTGACCCGACTTTTGAGGTTAAGTTAGAAGAAGATATAGAAGAAGAAGATGACAATGAATCTCTAAGATTATCAGTCGAGGAATTGGATTTACCGACCCGTATTGCTAATGCCTTACGCAATGGCGGTTACTCAACTGTTAAAGAACTGTCCAAAGCCACTCGTTCAGACATCACCAAAGTCAAAAACTTGGGAGGTAAGTCAATTGATATTATCATTGATAAACTGAAAGAAAAAGACGTTATCATTAAAAAGTAATTATGAAACATAGAATGAAAGGTAAAAAACTTGGTAGAAATATCAAGCAAAGAAAAGCTTTGTTTAAAAGTTTGATTACTAACTTAATTTTTAAGCAACAGATCAAAACAACTGAGGCCAAAGCCAAAGCCATTAAGCCATTAATCGATAAATTAATGACCAAAGCTAAGCAGGGCTCTCTTTCCTATCGTCGTCAAGTTATTGGTTTTCTATCTCACCAAAAAGCCGCCAATCACCTCTTTGATGTTGTTGCTCCTCAAACTAAAAAAAGAACCTCTGGTTTTACTCGAGTAGTTCGATTAGGCCAAAGAAAGGGTGATAATACCATGATGGCCAAAATCGAATTTGTTGACAAGAAGTCCGTTGGTTCCGAACTTTCAGCGACCCGCAACGAAGTGAAGGGTAGTTCGGAACCTTCTAAAAAATAACTATGAACACCTACGCCACCAAACAATCAGATATAAAAAGAGCTTGGCATCTTATTGATGTTAAAGACAAAGTATTGGGTAGAATATCTACAGTTATTGCCCAAAAGTTAATTGGCAAAACAAAACCTTATTTTACGTCTCACCTTGACTGTGGCGACTACGTGGTAGTTATCAACAGTAATTTAGTCAAAGTCACCGGTAGAAAAAAAACCGATAAAATCTACTCCCACCATACCAATTACCCCAGTGGTTTAAGACAAATTCCTTTTGATCGTCAATTGAAAAAAGACTCCAGAAGAATCATCGTCAGAGCCGTCTCCAACATGTTACCAAAAAATAAGTTAAGAGCTCCAAGGCTAAAAAGATTAAAAGTATTCAAAGCAGACGATCATATTTATCAAGATAAACTTTCAAAGGCAGTCACTCCCGGAGTGAAAGAAGTTCACACTCCGGGAGTGATTAGTTCCAAGCCTTCTCTTAAAAAAGTGAAAAAAGGTGACACCTTAACAGGAGACGCGAGAGAATCTCGAGTCGGGACGGCGAAGCCGGAAGGTGTCACCTTGAAGAAACCCAAAAAAGTATTAAAACAAACTAAAACCAAGAAAGAAAATTAATATGCCACCAAAATATATTTACGCTACCGGTCGAAGAAAAAGAGCCATTGCTCGGGTCAGATTATTTACCGGCAAAGGCGAACACCAGGTCAACGATATGCCGGTTGCAAAATATTTTCCGGGCGCTGTTAATCTCGGTCTATTTTTAGAACCATTTAAAATTTGTGATGTTCAAGAAAAATATCACGTTACTATCAAAGTACTCGGTTCCGGTAAATCAAGCCAGCTAGACGCCGCTATTCATGGAATAGCTAGAACTCTAATTAAAGTTAATCAAGAAAAATTTAAATCTTTACTTAGAAAAAAAGGTTTAGTCACTCGCGACCCCAGAAAACGAGAACGACGCAAAGCCGGTATGGGTGGCTCCGCCCGTCGCCAACGCCAATCCCCCAAACGCTAACCTTCAGGGTTTATCCTTGCAGGCAACATTTACTTTCTAAAATCGTTATGTTATTATAATAACGATGCAAAAAACTATTAAAAACATTTTTCGTAGAAAAAAGTTATTACCATTCTTTACCTTATTTTTTCTAGTTTTACTTCTTCCCCTCACTGTTTACTTAGCTATTCATCAAGTTAGAACCCGATCACAAGCATCTAATAATGAATCATTTGTCAAATGTAATAATATAAAAATTTTCCCAAATAAAAACATTTATACTCCCGGAGAAACAGTACAAATTGTTGTAACAGCAATAAATGATGTAAACAATATTGTAGTTAATTGGATTCCCAGCTCAAGAAATCTTATTCAAAAACC
>JBDRQW010000013.1:0-2197 GCA_043826085.1 Candidatus Beckwithbacteria bacterium
GGAGATAGGCATAAAAATAAAGCAGAGAGTAAGGGAACTGTTGGTTTTTTAAAGAATTGTTTGGCGAATAGAAAAACAAGAAGAACAGTTAATGAACCAAATAGAGCTGAAGGAAAGCGGACTGCTAAGGGGGTTAAGTCAAATAAAGCGATAAAAGGTACGGTGGTATAAAAATATAGAGAAGGTTTATAGTCACCAAAAGATTCAAAAGCAACTAAGGGCCAAGGATTACCATGAAAATCCTTGCCTGTTTTTAAAATAGAGTAAGCATCGTAGCCTAAAGCTGCTTCCTCCCAATAAAGAGAGGGCGGATTTGAACCTAGATTAACAAATCTTAAGAATATGGCAAGAAAGACAATTAAACCAAGAAATATTTTATCAAGCTTTTTCATATTTATTAGGTAGTTTTATACTTGAAAATAAAAGAATGAACATAGGTAAGAATCGAGCTGAGTACATAAAGAACTTGGCTGGCAGAGGTTCTATGACCATGGTGCCTTCATTGATAAAGTTTAGCCAGGGTGTGGTATCAATGACTAGTAGCCATAAAACTAGAGCCATAAACATAAGTTGCTTTTTAATTGATTTAAATGGATAAAGAGCAGTGAGAGGGATAAGCCAAATATGGAAAGGTTGGGAAAAGACTTTTCCGGTTAAAAAGATGGTCAAAATGTAAATTAAGGCAAATTTTAAACTGAAAGCATAGGGATCAAGGTGATTTAGTTTTATTTTTTCAAGTAAAAAAAGTTTTTTTAAAGTTGTAGAAATGTTTTTAAAGTTTGGTTTTAAAACTATAAATAAACCGTAAAATATGACAATTAAAATACTGAGTGGAAAAACTATAGAAACTACTTTTTCAGCAATGGAAGAGATTGGACCCTGAAGTTCAAAATCCGGTGCTTTATTTAAACGAATTTCAGTATTTGTCCAATAATTAATAGTCTCTACTATAAATGACGGGAAAGAAGCATACTTTAAACCGCGACGAGCATGGAAAACAAACATAACAGCCAAAGAAGATCTAAAGATAGCTAGAGG
Organism: Candidatus Beckwithbacteria bacterium; assembly: GCA_043826085.1. Lineage (GTDB taxonomy): Bacteria > Patescibacteriota > Microgenomatia > UBA1400 > CG1-02-47-37 > CAXBYZ01. The sequence continues at coordinate 1,039 of JBDRQW010000013.1, forward strand.
TATCCCCCAAATAGCTAGAAAAGCTAAGGAAATAGCTTTGAGTTCTTTTTTTAGATTTAATTTAGTTAGATATAAATATATAGCCAGTAAAGGTGCAGACATAAACTTAATAGAAGTAGATAGCCAAAAGAAAAACCAAAACCAAAAACGATTAAGCCAAGCTTTTGATTGATTTAGAGAATAAAACATTGCAATTAATAAGGAACTGATAAAAACTAAATCTATGCCTTCATAGTAAAAATCTTTGGCAATTACACCTGCAACTAAATAAAAAACCAAACTGATGACTTTTTTAATTTTAGATATTTTAAATTGATTAATAATTTTAAAGAAAGAGAAAAAAATAATGACCTCTAAAAAGAAAGTCATTAGGCGAAAATTAAGATAATAAAAGCCAATGCCAGCTTTTTCAATCAATAAGGGCAGATACAGTAGCGGCAAGGTGAATGGAGGGTATTCGTAAAAATGTTTTAAGTATGGAGTTAAGCCTTGGTACCACATATTGGCGTAACGGATATAGTCGTGGCTGACATCAGAATAATATAGGGGTGGATTTAATAAGATATAAACTCTGGTGATAATAAAACCGACTAAAGTTAGAAGAAACCACTTGTTTTTAAATATCTTCATAGAACCGCTCCATCAATAATTTCGTCTCCGTGAGTTTTAACAACCCTAAAAGCCGGAGAACCATCAGGAAACTTAATTTCTTCAATAAGGCCTTCTGGATGTTCTGGGATTTCCTCTGGTGAACCGATTAAGAGAACATCTTTAAACCTTGAGTCATCAAACCATTTAATTTGATAATAAATATACTTTAACATTCCTCCGTTGAACACAAAGGCTGGATCACGGTTTTGATTAACTAGAGTAAAGATATGAGGTTGACCATAGTGGCTAGTAATAATGATTTTATTGACCTCATGATCATATTGTTCAGCAATCTCACTAATTTGTTTGTAGCCGTACTGCCAGTCAGAAGCTGAATAAATCGGATACTTGGTAAAGTAATGATCTAAAAAGAAAGCTAAATTAATAACAAGTAAAACAGTTATTATTATTAAAGCGGGCTTTTTATATTTTTTTATTGTTTTGGCAACACCTAAACTAATAACTATTAACAAGGCCGGTAACATGTTCATGGCTCGAATGGCGTGAG
>JBDRQW010000014.1:0-5095 GCA_043826085.1 Candidatus Beckwithbacteria bacterium
CATCTTTTAAAATATTTCTTAAAAAAACCGGTGACGAATCCTGATCAATTATTCTTAAATCAATTTCCGGCTGATTCTGCCCCAAGGCTTTCTGCAATATCAACCCCAACTCTGCTTCATTCTGTTTATTCTTTTTTTCCAACACCACCGCCACATCCACATCCCGCCCTCGTCGCTTTTTACCGGTCACAAACGAACCATATAAATACGCCAACTTCACTGGCTGTTCCAATAACGCTTGTCTGATTTTCTCACTCACTTCCCTTTTCTTCATATCCCTATTATACCGTATCAAACCTACGAACCTTCAACTAAATCACTCAAGGTTCGTAACCTTGACTAACTATAAGCCTATTACCTATCCCTTTATTCTCAACAACTCTTTGTCTACAAAAGCCACTTACCTCATAACATCACTACGTCATGATTTCACTTTACTGTGGTATTCCATCCTCTGCTACTGGCGTAGCTGTAGATGATGGAAAATGTTGATTAATAAAATCGGCAACACCAATCTCCATCATCTTCCACCACGAGCGAACCAACCCTGTTTCAACCACCTCAACCTCCTCAGCCTCCTCAACCACCTCAACATCTGGCTCATTTAACTTTTCCACTTCACCACAACAAACCCCGTTTAAGCAAGATCCCGAAAGATAAATCATACCCATCTCCGCACAATCGCCTTTAACAATACATTCCCCGGAACAAGTATATAACTCCTTATCACTAACTTCCTTACATGTCTTGCTATATACTATTTTGCATTTTTCATCTGCTTTACTATATTTACACTTATAATAATCATCTACACAACCCATAGCCTTGCATTCAACTTTACTCAACCCCTTACAAACCCCAACCTGATAAGCTTGTGACTCTATTCTGGTTTTTTGATTAACTTGCCGTCCTACCAACAAACCCACTATAAGTAAAATCAAAACCAAAATTCCTCCCACTATTTTTTTCCAATTCTTTTTTAATTTAAATCTTTTCTTTGCCATAATTCATAGTATCACACATACACACATCTGATGTGTGTAATTCTTATTTCACTTCATCAATTTTTATCTTCTCAACCAATTCACTTACACTATCGCAAACCTCCCCGGGCTCGCCATTAGTTAACCTACAAATAATTGCCGTTAAATTTTTCACCTCCTCAGCTTCTCCCGATCTTTCACCGCTCCCCAATCTTGTATAACGACACCCAAATAACATAAAGGGTATGGCTCCGCCGTTAATATCGCTATACTCCTCAAACACAGCTGAATCAGTAGTATTATCCATATTATCACGCACAGAAATTTTATCCCCGAATAAAGCCACTACCTTTTCAAAAATAGGATGCTCCCAGGTACAATGAGGACAATTACTACTGCCAAACATATAAATTATTGGCTTTTCTTCTTCATAACAAATCTCTTTTTCAATAACTACAAAATTTCCCACAGTTAAAACTTTTTCTTCTTCCTTTTTATCTAGCACCTTTTCCTGCTCCACCGGCACCTCAGCTTTTTTATTTTTCATTACCCTTAATTCCGTCCACATACTCCCAATCGCAAAAGCCGCCCCCACCAATAAAACCGTCATCACTATTTGTAAAACACTACCTTTTGAATTAACTTCTTTCTTTGCCATACACTTACTATAGCAAATATCGCCAAATATATAAAGCCTTTTTTCGTCTTCTATCAATAATCCCCTCTTCTTCACCCTACAATCTCAACCCCCAAACACTCTCTGACAATATTCTTCAAAAGTCGTTCCTTGAGATTCTGCCAAGTACATCATACTACTCAACATACCAAACTTTTCACTAAAAAACACTGTTTTAATTCTCTCTCCCTCAGGATACATCCACCTTTCTATATTTTCCTCAAACTCTAAAATCAGTCTTCCCGCCATCGGATCAAACAAAATCAATCCTTGTTTAGCATACCTATGAAACCAAAAGCTCGCTACCACAGCCAAAGCATGGCCATTATGCCAACTCCACCACTCTTCTCCATTATCATTTGTCACAATCTCTAAATTTCCCCCTTCAATCGCTTGTTGTTCTATTTCTCTAACCTCTTCTTGCATTTTTTTCGGTCTGGGTAAACACCTCACTCCAATTACCCCATGATAACTCTCATCTGATTCCACTGCAACAAATCTTCCTTGAATACTATCATCAAATAAATCCCCTACCACCCCTGTTATACTACCTGCTTCTGCAATTCTATCTTTCATTTCTTTCTTTCTTTCTAACCCCATTTTCATTAATTCAGCATATAAATCAAAATTAATACTCATTGTTTTTTCATTAAAAAGTGCATAAAAAATCACCGCACTGATATAACAAGCATCTCTCGTGGGTTGATGTAATCCCGGTAAAGCCAACCACACATCTTTACCTAAAGTTAAACTTTCTCTTCCTCTCAAATAATAATTACCATTATCTTCACCTACCGTGATAAAATCACCATCACTATTATCTTCATATTGACCAATGTAATACAAGTGGTCAGATCCACCAACGAACTCCTCAAAGGGAGCAATCAAGTCCAACCGCAACAAATGATCATACCTTTCTTTAGACATTCTCTCCTGTGGAATAATTCTTTGAAATCTTTCACTCATAGTGTCCTATATATTACACTTATATACTATTAATTGCAAAAGATAAGCATCCATATTTTATCAATCTTCTAGCTTCCAGTTTCAACAACTCAGGTAACATTTCTTTATAAACTTCACAATATGGCGATCTTTCTCGCCAATCACCTTTTCTTTCTCGACTCAACAAAGGACAACCCCCGCAACAAACATATCTCCATTTACACCCCAAACATTCTTTTTTACCCTCTACTCCTCTACCATCGGTAAAATCATTTTTTCTCATAGCTTTCATGAAATCACTTCTACATGAAGGTTCGTAACCTTCATGTGAGTCCCTCATCCCCATCATCATTTGACATCCAAATAACCTTCCATTTATACCAATTGCTAGATAACTTCTTCCCATTCCACAAACATATTTGTGAGGCTTACCAATCACCACCCCATCCAGCAAGCCATTACAGACTCTATATTTTGGTATGTTTAATTCCACTCTTTTATATGCCTTTTTAAGATATTTAATTAAATCTTTATTGTTTGCCTCTAATTTCTTTCCCACTCCAATATCTCTATAAAAATTAAAAGCAAAAGGTATTTTTTTTCTTAAAAAGAAATCTGTCAAAGCCGGTAAGTTTTCAATATTATTTTTAGTAATCGTCACCGAAACATTAAAACTAACTTTTCCTTTTATCAAATTCTCAATTCCTTTAATAACCAACAAAAAACTTCCTCTACCATCAGCAAACTGTCTTTGTACGTCGTGATATTTACCCAAACCATCCAAACTAACCGCCACTCTTATTTTCATTTTTTTAAGTTTCCTAGCCACTTTTCTAGTTAATAAAATCCCATTTGTCATTACTACAAAATCCACCTTTAAACCTTTTTTCTCTCCCAATTTTCTCATCTCTATCACAAAAGCAATTATCTCATTCAACCTTAATAAACTTTCCCCTCCTGACAACTTAAACTTCACCTTTAAAAATCCTTGTTTTTTAGCCGTATTGATCACCCTCTTGCCAATCTCCCTCATTTTTTCCCTACTCATAAACTCGTCACTCTTCTTTACATAACAATACTTACACCTCAAGTTACACTGATTCGTTATATGCATCCATACTTCAAAAACTTTTGGCTTTTGATTAACAATCATCTTTTTTCCCCCCTGCTCTAAACTCGCCAACCCTTTGTCTATCAAACTTAAAATTAATTTCTGCAAATCTTTAATCTCGGCTTTTTTATCTTCCAACTTAATTAGTTTAAATACTTCCCCTACATTTCGTTTTCCATCAATCAAATCATAAACTAATTTAGTCGTCTCATCTACCACTACCAACCCATCACTACCCAATGGTAAAAACACATACCAATAACTATCCAGTTTTCCCCAATAACTTTCTTTGACTCGGCACAAAACCGTTCTCAGCCCCACTCTCATAACTATCAATTATTCTGTTTCTAAGTTATCTTGATTTCCGCAAGCATCGCACTGACCACACAACTCAACCTGATCAGACTCTACTTCTCTTTCAGAAATAACTAACGCTTTACTTAACTGCATAAACCTCCTTTTTATATAGTTACCCATATCCTATACTTATATGTTATAATATCTTGACAAGGTTTATGACATTATGACAAAAAATCAAAACATTCCAATTAAATATCATTACAGCCCAAGAACCGAGGCCTCAAGACTGCTTTTTACTGCCAAAAAACTGGCCACTTATCAATATCAAGCCCATCGATACATCATAGTTCCAAAATTACTAAAAAAATCCACCGCCAATCTTATCATCTTCCCCAAACTAGCTTATGAATCCATTCCTGACTTTTGGCACCAAGTTAAATCTGTTGAACAAATAACTCCCCCACAAGCCCCCGAAAAACTTATTGCTAACACTGTTTATCTCTTTAACAATAACCATCTCTATCAAAACACCGACCCGATTATTAAAAAACTAAAAACCAAAATTAAAACTACCACTCCCCAATTCTTTGAAGACCTTTTCTCAATCATGCCAAAATCTAAAAACAACATCAAACAAATTAATCTCTACCTCACTAAAATCGGCTCGATTGCTTCCTTCAACCTCTTATCTCCCACCACCAAAACCATCAATATCTACCTCCGACTTGACCAACCTTTATCCACTTTTTACGAAAAAATAATTTCCAGTCTTATCCGCCACTGCCTTCAAATAAACTATAATTTTACTTGGACAGAAACCGAAGCCGCCAAAGACAGTCTTATTTTAAACACTAAACTTAAAAAATACTTCCCTAAATACCAATCTGTTCTTGCCAACACTCGTAATTATGAACTGGCCAAACTCCAAGAAGAAAGTCAAAAATATCTCAATACTTTAGGTTTAACCTCTCAAATTCCTTGGCAAATTAAAAACAGACAAATTTTTTACCTTAAAAAATTAATAAAACACTTATCTTCTCAAGAAAAAAGCTTACTTAAACTCTTAGTAGAAAACTACAA
>JBDRQW010000015.1:0-13075 GCA_043826085.1 Candidatus Beckwithbacteria bacterium
TATTTCTTTATTACTCATAAAATGTCCTTTCATTTTAAACCTCCACTTATCTAATTATTGATTAATTAGATTATGGATCAGTTTTTAGAAAGAGGACATTTCTACTTATTTTAAAGAGGACATTTTCGCTTAACGCTAACAAATCAACTTACTATCTTGCTCCAAGCAGCTTCTCGTGGTAAACTACTCTCCAGTTAAATAATTTACGCACAAAGGAGATGGTTAAGCCCATCTTTTTTATTAAATATGTCAAACATCTCTCCAAAGTCAGCCAGAACTGAGTTTACCTCAGCTTTAAATCAAATTTGTTCAGAAAGAGGCATTTCCATTGAGAAAGTTATCAACACCATAAAATCGGCTTTAATTGCCGCTTATAAAAAAGATCACGAACCGGACGAAGAACTGGAATTTGATGCAGAACTGGACGAAGTCACCGGCTCAGCCAGAATTTTTCAGATTATTGAAGGTAAGCCCAAGAAAGACGTTACTCCTTCAAACTTTGGTCGCATTGCCGCCCAAACCGCCAAACAAGTAATTTTACAAAAAATCAGGGAAGAAGAAAAAGAAGCTATTATTGGCGAGTATACCGATAGAGTTGGCACCATGGTCAACGGCATGGTTTTAAGATTTGACGGCAAATTTATTGTTTGTGATATCGGTCGCGGTCAAGGTTTAATGCCTCCGGAGGAACAAGCTCGTGATGAACACTATCGATTAAATCAACGCCTAACTCTTTATATTAAAGACATTACCGAAACCTCCAGAGGTCAACAAATCATAGTCTCTAGAGCAGACAAAGAACTGGTTCTTGGCTTATTTAAAAGAGAAGTTCCGGAAGTAAACTCAGAAGCCGTAGAAATCAAAGCCATTGCCAGAGAAGCCGGTAATCGTTCCAAAGTGGCAGTTACTTCAACCCAAGCCGGAGTCGATCCGGTCGGTTCATGTGTTGGTCAAAAAGGAGTTCGAGTCCAGGCTATTATTAATGAACTGGGTGGAGAAAAAATAGACATTATTGAGTTTTCAGAAGACAACGCCAAATTTATTGCCTCTGCTCTTCAGCCGGCCGAAAATCTAAAAGTAAAACTCGACGAAAAAACTAAAACCGCTGACATCACTGTTCCGGAAGATCAACTTTCTTTAGCTATAGGTAGAGAAGGTCAAAACGTTAGATTAGCCGCCAAATTAACTGGCTATAAAATTAACTTAATGGGACCTAAAGGAATAAAAACAACCGCCACTAAAGATGATTTCGAGTATGAAATAGATAAACTAGAGCTTTCCAGTCGAGCCAGAAATGCCTTAATTCAAGCCAAAAAAACGACTATTAAAGACCTTAAGGATATGACTGATTTAGAATTAAAAAACATCAAAGGTTTGGGTCCAAAGACAGTTCAAGAAATTCAAGATAAACTAAAGGAATTAAAACCAAATGTTAAAAAGAAATAGACCTCCTGTTATTACTGTCATGGGTCATATTGACCACGGTAAAACAACTTTACTTGATGCCTTAAGAAAAACTAAAGTTCAGGAAAAAGAATCTGGTGGTATTACTCAACATATCGGTGCCTATCAAATAGAGTATAAGGGTAGACCTTTAACTTTCATAGACACTCCCGGCCACGCCGCTTTTGCCGCCATGAGAGCCAGGGGAGCTCAAGCAACTGATCTAGTCATCTTAGTGGTCGATGCCATTGAATCAATTAAACCTCAGACCAAAGAATGCTTAGAACATATCAAGCTTGCCAAAGTTCCATTTTTAGTAGCTATCAATAAAATGGACTTACCGAATGCCTCACCAGCTATTGTTAAAAAAGATTTGGCTGATGCCGGGGTTGCAGTCGAGGGTTTTGGCGGAGACATAGTTTGTGTCCCCGTTTCAGCCAAAACCGGCTTGGGTTTAGATCAACTTCTGGAAATGATTTTACTTTCAGTTGACATGCTAGAACTAAAAAGTGACGATCAAGCTGATTTTTCCGGCATAGTTATCGAGTCATCTCTTGATCAAAAAAGAGGTACCACCGCCACTATCATTGTAAAAACCGGTACCTTAAAAGTTTCCGACCCCATCTTTACCAAAGATGCTTTCGGAAAAGTTAGAGCTTTATTTAATGAAAACAATCAAAACTTAATTGAAGTTACTCCCGGTCAACCCGCTCTCATCTTAGGTTTTAAAAAAGTCCCTGCCGTTGGTTCTATCGTTACTAGCAGAGAAGATATGGTTCCGAACTCTCAGATGTTTAAAAGTTCGGAACCTGAGAAAAAAAAACCGAAAGGAGTTTCTAGTTCCGAACCTTCAGAGGATGGTGAACCCGAACCAGTCAAACAAACCCTTAGAATAGTCTTAAAAGCAGATACCAAAGGTACCTTAGAAGCCATTATTCAAAACCTGGGTGACGAAATTACCCTAATTTCTTCAGGGGTTGGAGAGGTTTCCGAATCCGATGTCCTCTTAGCTCAATCAACCAAAGCCAAAATCATTGCTTTTAGAGTTAAATCAGCCACTTCAGCTATCGGTCTAGCCGATCGTGAATCAGTTTTAATCAAAAACTACCCCTTAATTCACGAACTTCTAGACGATCTTCAAAAAGAGATTTTAAAAATGCTGGAACCCACCATAGACGAAGAAGAGTTGGCTACAGCCAACATCATCGCCGAGTTTACCGTCAAAGGCTCAAAAATAGCCGGTTGCGAGGTAATTACCGGTAAACTTATCCCCGGCAGTAAAGTTCACTTAATTAGAAAAAAACAAACCATTGCTGACGGCAAAATTAAATCCATTAATCAAGAGAAAAAAACCGTTGATCGGGCCATAAAAGGGGAACAGTGCGGAGTTAGTTTTACTACCGCTCTAGACTTTCAACCAAAGGATAAACTGGTTGCCTATAAAAATACCCTATAGCATTGACTCTGAAACACTTCTCTGCTAAAATTCCTCAATGGTTCGGAACTTTCAGATGTTCCGGAGTTCCGAACCTTAGTATTTTATGAAACAATACAACACTCAACCAATTCAAGTCGCCCTAGAAACTGCCAAAACAGTTTTAATTTTACTTCCCCAAAACCCCAGTTTAGACGCCGCCGCCGCCGGGCTATCTCTTTATTTATCTTTATTAAACCAGCAAAAAAAAACCACTATCGGTTGTTCAACTCCAATGACCGTTAACTTTAATCGTCTTTTTGCCGTTGATAAAATCAAGTCAAACATTGGTAATCAAAACTTGGTTATTTCCTTTCAATATGATGAAGACTCTCTTGAAAAAGTTTCCTATGACAAAGATCCCCAAAATCAAAAAATTCACTTAACTATCGAACCAAAAGCCGGCTGTTCGCCCCTTGACTCTCAATCAGTCGAGTATTCTTATACCGGTTCAAGCGCCGATCTTATCTTTGTTGTTGGCGCCAAAAGCAAAGAAGATTTGGGCCCTCTATACCAACAAGAAAAAACTCTCCTTGATGATCCACAAAAAACAGTAGTTAATCTATCAAACCTGGATAAAAATACTCAATTTGGCACAGTTAATCTTTTTGACCCCACTTCAGCCGGCTGTAGCGAAATTACCTTTATAACTTTAAAATCACTCAACCTGCCTATAAATCAAGACATCGCTACCAACTTATTAGCCGGTATTGAATCTGCCACCAATAATTTAGCTCAAACCTCATCTCCGGAAACTTATGAAACCGTGGCCGAGTTAATTCGTTTAGGTGCTAAAAAAGGTTACATCTCACTTACTCCAATTTCTCGTCCCACCTCAACTCCAACTTGGCCATCTCCTAGGCTACTACCAGTTAATCAATTTCAGCCAGTTCAACCTCCCCAACCCCAACCCCTCCAATCCCCCCAACCGGATTGGCTAAAGCCAAAAGTTCTCACTAGCTCTACCGCTAAGATCTAGTCTTTATATATTTTAACTTATCTGATAAAATACCATAGTTATGACCTTGCTTACAGAAAAAAAAGAAAAAATCATTAAAAAATTTGCCACTCAAAAAGGTGACACCGGTTCTCCGGAAGTTCAAATTGCTCTTCTGACTGAGCGTATTAAAGAACTCACCGACCATCTTAAAATACACAAAAAAGATAACCATTCAAGAAAAGGTTTACTGGCCATGGTTAGTAAGCGTCGACGTTTACTAAACTACCTAAAAAGTAAAGATAAAAAAAGACACGAGGATACAATTAAAAAATTAAAATTAAAAAATTAAATAGTTTTTTTAGATTATACACATATGCTAAAAGACAAAGTAATATCAAAATCAGTAATTATTAACAATAAAGAAATTATTATTAAAGTTGGCGAATTTGCCGAGCAAGCTACCGGTGCTGTTATCGTTACCTCCGGTGAAACCGTTGTTCAAGTTACCGTTGTAGCTGGCAGAGAAAATCCCAGCCTAGGTTACTTCCCCCTATCAGTCGAGTACCAAGAAAAACTCTACGCCGCCGGTATCATCAAGGGCTCTCGTTGGGTCAAAAGAGAAGGTAAGCCAACCGATGAATCTATTTTAAAAGCCAGATTAATCGATCGATCCATCAGACCCTTATTTCCCAAAGAATACATGTCAGAGGTTCAGGTCATCGTCTCAGTTTTATCCTATGACAAACAAACCAACCCGGATATCTTAGGCCTAATCGGAACTTCCGCAGCCTTAAGTATCAGCAACATTCCTTTTAAAGGTCCCATCGCCGCTGTCAGAATCGGTGCCGACCAAACAGACAATTTAATCATTAATCCAACCAAAAAAGAACTAAAAACCTCAAAGCTTGACCTGGTTGTTTCGGGTTCAAGTGAAGCTATCGTTATGGTCGAAGCCGGCGCTAACGAAATTGAAGAAAGTCTTACCGTTAAAGCCTTAATCAAAGCCGGTGAAGAAATCAAAAAAATCACTACCCTTATCAATCAATTAGTAACAGAGGTTGGTGATAAAAAAATCGAGGTTATAGAAACTAAAATTTCTGAAAGTGATAAAAAGCAAATTCTGGCTAAAGCCAAATCTTCACTCGATGACTTCATCGAAAGATTAAAAACAGGTTCACTCAAAAACGAAATTTATGAAATCGAAAGAGCGGTTATTGATGAACTAGAGAACATCAATCCTGTAACCATTAAAGAAATTATTGGTGACTACTTTAACAACGCCTTAAGGGCCCAACTATCAAGTAAAAAAATCAGACCGGATGGTCGCACCATCGATCAAGTTAGAGATCTCTCTTCAAAAGTCGGTCTCCTTCCAAGAACTCACGGTTCAGCCACATTTAGAAGAGGAGCCACTCAAGCCCTGTCAGTTGTTACTTTGGGCTCTCCAAGATTAGAACAACTAATCGAAGATCTAGATGGTGAAACTAGCAAGAGATACATGCACCACTATAACTTTCCTTTATTTTGTGTTGGAGAGGTTGGTCGAATGGGCTGGCCCAAGCGAAGAGAAATTGGCCATGGCGCCTTAGCCGAAAGAGCTATTGAGCCCATGCTTCCAAGTAAAGAAGATTTTCCCTACACCATTAGAGTAGTTTCAGAAATTATGTCAAGTAACGGATCCTCATCTATGGCTTCTGTTTGTGGCTCATCCCTTTCCTTAATGGATGCCGGTGTCCCCCTAAAAAAACCGGTCGCCGGTATTGCCATGGGTTTAATGAAACAAGGTGATAACTACACTGTCTTAACTGACATTCAAGGATTAGAGGATCACATTGGTGACATGGATTTTAAAGTAGCCGGCACCAAAGATGGGATTACCTCTTTGCAAATGGACATCAAAATTTCCGGCATTCCCTTTGATGTTCTAGAAACTGCTTTAAATCAGGCAAAAATAGCCAGACTAACCATCTTGGAGTCAATGTCAAAAACTTTAGCTGCTCCAAGAGAAAAGCTTTCTCAATATGCTCCAAAAATTGCCATCATCAATATTCCGGTAGAAAAAATTGGTGAACTCATTGGTCCCGGTGGCAGACAAATTAAAGAAATCATCAAATCCACTGAATGTGAAGTTAACGTCGAAGACGATGGTCGTGTCACCATTACCGGGAGTACCGACGAAAATCTGGAAAGAGCCGTTACTTGGGTTAAGGGTCTAACCAGAGAAATTCAAGTTGGCGAAGAATTTGACGGTACCGTGGTTAGAGTAGAAAACTACGGCGCCTTTGTCGAATTACTTCCCGGTAGAGACGGCATGGTTCATGTTAGTAAGCTTTCGAGTCAATTTGTTAAAAATATTAATGACGTAGTTAAAATCGGTGACTCTCTTCATGTTAGAGTAGCCAAAATCGATGAAATGAATCGTATCGACCTAACTACTTTAACTCCCGAGCAAGAGGAGCAAGCCAGACAACAACAGCAATCACGGCCCTTACGTCCTCAGCGTTATTAGGGAATCGATATGATTCAACCATCTGCCTTAATTAAAGAAACTCAAAAACTAGAAGATAGATTATCCAAAATTACTCTCCCTCCTGAGTTAAAAACAAAAGCCCTGGAAATGATAAGACGACTTTCGCTAATGGTAGAACATCAAGGCTATTCCGCCGAGTTTGATCGCACTTCAAACTACCTGGACTGGATCATCAGCCTTCCCTGGACAAAACAAAGTCATGATAGATTGGATCTTAAAATAGCCAGAGAAATTTTAGATAAACATCATTATGGCATGGATCAAGTTAAAGAAAAAATTATCGAGTACTTAGCTGTCTTATCACTAATTAGCCAAAGACAAGAAAATTTATCAAGTGACAGTAAAGCCTCGCGAGCTCCAATTTTATGTTTAGTTGGTTTAGTCGGCACCGGTAAAACTACCTTTGGCCCTTCACTGGCAGAAGCCATGCAAAGACAGTACGTTCGTATTCCTTTTGGAGGTTTGGGCTCAGCCAGAGATCTAAGAGGTCAATCTCGTCTTCATCCGGACGCCGAACCGGGTTTAATCGTCAAAGCCTTAAGAAAAGCTCAAACCAAAAATCCAATTTTTTTACTAGACGAAATTGACAGAATCACCGTTGATGCTCAAGCTGACATCATGGGTGTCCTGGTTGAGTTATTAGATCCGGAGCAAAACTCTCAATTTACCGATTACTACTTAGATTATCCTGTTGATTTATCAAACGTTTTATTTATCGTTACCGCTAATAACACTAGAAATATTGCCACCGCTGTTCTCGATCGTCTTGAAGTTATTCAAATGCCATCCTACACAGACAGTGAAAAAATTACTATCGCTAAAAACTATGTTTTACCAAATACTTTAAAAGAATCTGGTTTAACTAACGACAATTTAACCATTAATGATGATGTTTGGCCAAAAATAGTCAGACCCTTGGGTTTTGATGCCGGCATCAGAACCCTAGAGAGAACCATTAAAGGAGTTTGTCATAAAATTGCCAAACTGGTTGTCGAAGGTCAAACCAAACACATTCATCTCACTTTAGAAAACATTAAAAATTACTTACCCGACTATTAAGGGAATAGGGGGAGAAGGTTGAACCCTCTCCGGAAAGCACCAAAGGTGCTGTTTAGTCGAATGAAATGAGACAGGGTTCAACCTTAAAGGATAATATGAAATACAATTTTAACTTACGCATCATCCCACTCGGTGGTGGACCGGGCATGGTCACCAACAACATGTATTTATACCAATATGGAAAAGAAGCCATCATCGTTGATTGCGGTATCGGTTTTCCCGATGACAAAGAAAGCAACGACATCTTAATTCCGGATGTTAGCTACCTTCTAAACAATCCGGATATTAACATCAAAGGAATTATCTTATCTCACGGTCACGACGATCATCACGCCGCCCTACCCCACATTCTACCCAAAATTGGCAACCATCCCATCCATGCTTCTCGCTTAACTGCCGGCTTTGCAACCGACCGACTAAAAGACTTTAAATTAAACCAAAAAATTACCGTCTTTAAAGAGTCAGATCAAATTAGACTGGGTTCATTCACAATTCACCCTATCCACGTCACCCACTCGGTTCCGGACACTTTTCACTTTGTCATTGAGACTCCGGTCGGTAACATTTACCACGGTACTGACTACAAGTTTGACTTAACTCCAATTGACCATCGCCCTCCAAACTTTCAAAAAATTGTTAACTTAAGTCAAAAAGGAATTCTTTGTCTAATCTCCGACTGTTTAAGGGGAGAGAGAACAGGCTTTACTCCCTCAGAGTCTACCTTAACTCCGGCTATTCATCGTGAGTTTAGTAATTGGCCGGGTCGTCTAATCTTTACTACCATGTCTTCTCAAATTCATCGCATCCAACAAGCCGTCGATGTAGCTATTAGCCTGGGAAGAAAAATCTGCTTTATTGGTAGGTCTATGGAAAGAAACACCACCACCGCTACTAAGCTAGGTTTCCTAAAAGTCTCAGTCAAAGCTCTCATTAAACCAAACCAGCTAAAAAGATTTAAAGATAATCAAGTTTGTGTCATCATCGCCGGTAGTCAGGGCCAAGAAAGTTCTTCCTTAACCAGATTTGCCGCCGGCACTCATAGAACTTTAAAGTTAAAGTTAACCGACAAAATCATCTTCTCATCAGACATCATTCCCGGTAACGAAGCCTTGGTCTACAAAGTTTTAGATCAAATCGCCAAAGTTGGTGCCACCGTTAATCACAGTGAGATGATCGATGATCTTCATGTCTCGGGTCACGCCTCTGCCGGAGAAATTCAACTCTTAATGGAGTTGGTCAACGCTCGTTATGTCTATCCTTTAGGTGGCAGTTTTAGGCACATGCGCCAGTATGAAGTTCTAGCCAAAGAAATGGGTTATCACACCAAGCAAATCATCATGCCAAAGACAGCCCAAGTTCTTGAGTTCGATCAACAAGGTAATCACTTTTTAGCCGAAACCATAGAAGTTAAAGAAATACGAATTGATCAAAATAAATTATGAAAAAAAAGAAGAAATCCACTAAAGGGAAACGTAAACAACCCTATAAACTAAAGCTTCCCAAAGAGACTATATATACTCTCTCTTCAACTGGATTAATTTTAATTGGTGGTTTAATCATGGTCTCACTTTCTCGCCAAAGCCCTTTTTTGGAAATGATATTTGGTTACTTCAACTCTTTATTTGGCTGGGGAATTCTCCTCCTCCCTTTTATCTTTCTCTCATCAGGCTTAATGCTCACCAGATTAAAGTGGAGAATAACCAAACCCAACGTTTTTGTTGGCTCTCTGGTTTTATTAATCAGCACTATCAGCCTTACCAAGGCCGGAACTATTGGCCAAGAAATCTGGAATAGTCTAGTTGCCTTAATCTATAACTCAGGCGCTTTCTTGGTTTTAATAGCCGGTATTTTTATCAGCTTTGTTATCATCTTTGAGACCAGCTTAGAAGATATTCTTTTAAGTTTTCAAAAAATTATTGTCACTCTCAAAGACGTCTTTGAATCCATTCAAACCAAAAAGAAACCACTCTTTAAACCCAATGACCAAACCTTTACCGTTAAAGGTATGGATGCAGACGAGCCACCCTCAATTAAACCCAAAACTAAAGAAAAATCACCGGAAGCTCCGGCTGAACAAACTACTCCCGTCATCAGCAATCTTCCCGGAGCTCAACAAAAAATGTGGCACTACCCACCTTTATCCCTTTTAAAAGATGTTCAAGCTACCAAAGCCGATCGTGGCGATGTTAAACAAAATGCCGCCATTATCGAAAGAACTTTGGAAAGTTTTGGTATCAAAGCCAAAGTTGAAGAAGTTAACAATGGTCCGGCCGTTACTCAGTATGCTATCAGAATAGCCGAAGGGACCAAATTAACTAAAATCACCAGTCTCCAAAACGATCTTGCCCTCGCCCTTGCCGCCCCCCAAGGTCAAATTCGTATCGAAGCTCCGATTCCGGGCAGATCTCTGGTTGGCCTAGAATTACCAAACCGCACTCTGGAAATTGTTCCGCTATGTGAAATGCTCTCGTCAAAATCACTAAAAAATGAAAAATCAAAACTAGCTTTTAGTTTAGGTTTAAATGTTTCTGGCCAACCGGTCATCGCTGATATTGACAAAATGCCCCACGTATTAATTGCCGGAGCTACCGGCTCAGGTAAATCTGTCTGTATCAACTCTATTATTAGCAGTATCTTATTCCGCTCCAGTCCGGAAGAAGTTAAGTTTATTTTAGTCGACCCTAAAAGAGTCGAGTTAACTCTATATAACGACATTCCTCACTTACTTACTCCGGTTATTGTCGAACCGGAAAAAGTTGTTTCCGCTTTAAAGTGGGCTACTTCAGAAATGGAGAGGCGTTACAAAATATTTGCCGAAGTTGGAGTTAGAAATGTGGCCGGCTACAACGAGCTTTCAGGTTTTCAAGCTCTACCATATTTAGTTATCGTCATCGATGAATTGGCAGATATCATTCTTTATGCCCCCTCGGAAGTAGAAGACTCTATTACCAGATTAGCTCAAATGGCCCGGGCTACCGGCATCCACTTGGTGCTTGCCACCCAAAGACCATCGGTTGACGTCTTAACCGGTTTAATCAAAGCCAACATCAACTGTCGTATTTCCTTTAACGTCAACTCCATGGTCGATTCAAGAGTTATTATCGACTCTCCCGGAGCAGAGAAACTTCTTGGCCGAGGTGATATGCTTTACATTCCTCCGACCCAATCCAAACCCACTCGTATTCAGGGTACTTTTTTATCAGACAAAGACACCAAGAGATTAATTGAGTTCTTAAAAAAATCCGAAGTCAAAGTTGAGTATACCGAGGAAGTTACCAATAAATACCAAGCCAAAGCCAATGCCGTTCCCGGTTTAAGCAATGAAGAACTGGACGAGCTTTTTAACGAAGCCGTTGTTATGGCTGTTAAATACAAAAAAGCCTCCGCCTCCCTAATGCAAAGAATGCTAAAAATTGGTTATGCTAGGGCCGCCAGAATTCTAGATCAACTCGAAAGAGCTGGTGTTGTTGGTCCCGGTCAAGGTGCCAAACCAAGAGGCATCTTAATTTCCAATGCTGATACCTTCTTACAGCAACATCATGATCAAGAATAGTTATGTTAACAGTCGGGGATTTACTTCAATCTGCTAGATTAAAAAAGAAACTTACCTACACTCAAGTTTCCACTCAACTAAAACTACCGGTCACCACCCTAAAAGCTTTAGAAAAAAATCAATATAAAAAACTTCCCGCCTACACCTATCTTCTTGGTTTTATTAGAAACTACGCCAAACTTGTAGGGATAGATCCGGACAAAACCATCGCCATCTTCAAAAGAGATTATCATAAAACCAAAAAACAAATCATACCAAAAGGTTTAATTAAACCTTTAAACTCTCCTTTTACGCCAACAGCCACTACTCGAACTATTATCACCGCTTCTTTCGTAGCTTTACTATTCCTTGCTTATTTGGGCCTTTCTTTCTATAAATTGAGTAGTCCGCCTCATCTAGCTATTCTGCAGCCAGAAACCGGTCAGGAGATTACTCCTCCGGTTTTAATCAAAGGTAAAACCAACCACGACGCTCACTTAACTCTAAACGGCAAAACTATCAACCTAGAATCAGACGGTAGTTTTACTACCGTCTTCAACGGCCCTCCCGGAGCCCACGAACTAAAACTAATCTCCATCTCTCGTCGCAATAAATCTACCGAAAAATCCCTCCACATCATCATCACTCACTGACAGGGTCAGACCCTGTCAGTCAATCGAAAGTTTATCAACAGTCTGTAAAGAATCCTCTTTATCATCAAAAACAAATTCTTTATAAGAGCTATATTTTTTGCCAAAAAGTTTTTTACTCTCCAACTTATTAAAGCAATCAAGCACTTCTTTTGGCTTTACCCATTTAGCCGACTTTTTGCCAAGATAATACCCAAAACTCGAGTACGGATACTCACTGACAGGGTCTGACCCTGTCACTATCAAATCAACAGGATTAAGATGAATATATCGAGTAAGATGTAAAAATTGCTCGTCATTATCCACTAACACCGCTTTATAACAACCCTGAAATAAATGACCAATCCGTTTATGGCGTCTATTAAAGTACATAGAATAAATAGTTAACAACTTATGAACAAGCTTGGTCATACCATCAATAGTTATTTGTTTTATTAGTAAATGAAAATGATTAGGCATCAGGCAATAGCAAAGCAAATCAACTTCTTTATGAAGATTCTCAATTGGCCGCGGCCGAATCACCGCCGAGGAAGTGTTGGCAAGGGGATGGGTTTCGTCTTTTTTTGGCGGCGAAAGATAGTATTTTAATAAATACAAAAAAACAGCATAATCCTGTTCATCCATGAATATCTTACGTTTATCAACACCACGATTATAGATATGGTATATACCATCCTTCTTATATGTTTTTATTCTATTTTTTGCCGGCATATTATTAATATACCACATGACAGGGTCAGGCCCTGTCACTAATTAGTACAATACCAGCATACCCAAATATACTTTAATGTATACTATAATTATGATTAGCCAGCCAGCCCCACCAGAAAATATCAAGCCTCCCCAAAACCCTGCTTCCTCTGAAAGAGGCGAGGATATTAGAATCTCAAGATAAACATGTTTACTAAAAAAATTCCCATCATTTATCTCACCAAAAACAAACTCAAAGTTGTTTTAGTTAAACTGGGTAAAGAGCCTAAAGTTTTAAAAGCCGACGAAACCAGCTGGAACAAAGATTCTCTAGCCGAATTATTTAAGCAAGCTAAAAAACAACTAAAAACCAAATCAGTCAGAATTTTATTAGCCGAGGATCTATCTTATGTCTTACAACTTAACATTCCTTTCGACACCAAGCTAAAAAACGAACGTAGCTTAATTGAAGAAAAAATCAAATCAGAAATTCCCGAAATTTTAGAGGACGATGATTGGGACTTTAAAGAAACCGGAAGAAAAACTCAATCAGACAAACAAGTTATTGCTTTTGCTCCAGTCAAATCCAGTTTTACTTTAATCTCTCAAGCCTTAACTGACGCCGGTCTTAAAGTCGAAGCCATCGAACCTGAAGTAGTTAGTAAAATTCGCCATGAAAATCCTTTAATTGGCTTGGCTTTAAAAACCGATCTTAAGGGTAAAGACGAAAAAGTCTTAAACCTTAAACCTAAAAAAT
>JBDRQW010000016.1:0-25476 GCA_043826085.1 Candidatus Beckwithbacteria bacterium
TATCTCCACCATTTTTGTTTGTTTAGCCATCTTCTTCCCGGCTCGAGCCAACTCATACATCTTCTTGCCCTTGATCTTCTTGGCCGAAAACTTAGGAATCTCCTGCTCAAACTCCCCCACAAAACTTTTTAAAACTTTCTCTACACTAGCCTTATCAATCTTGCCCACCTTCTCTTCCCGCACCACCACTCCCGTACTATCTCCCGTATCAGTTTCTACCCCAAGCTCAATCTCCAATACATACTCTTTATCCCAATTTTTAATCTCTTCAAATTTACGGGTTGCCTCACCTATCAAAATCAACAAGACTCCGGTTGCAAACGGATCCAAAGTACCCCCATGCCCAACTTTAATTTTTTTGCCATACTTTCTTCTTAACCCCCCTCTAATTTTAGCCACCACGTCATGACTGGTCCAACCCGCTTTTTTATCTACAACTTTCAACCCAAGGCTGATCGGCCTCTGGCCGAGACTTTTGACATTCATCATAAATTTATTATATAATCACTCCAGTTCAAAGACAGTAGGCAAACACTAAGTCCTACCGAGACAAATAGTCCGCGTCTTTGACGCTTATTTTTATGCCAAGTCAAAAAAATATTCAACAAGTAAAACTATTAATCGAAAAGATCTCCAAAGCTAAATCTATCGTTTTAGCCAACTGCAGTGGCCTAAACGTTAACCTTCAACAACTCTTGAGAAGAAAAGTAAAAGAAGCGGGAGGAGAACTGATTGTTGCCAAAAACTCCCTTCTAAATATTTCGCTTAAACAAGAAAAACTGGACTTACCCCACGATTTTAAAGAAATTCTCCAAGGCCCGACTATCACTCTCCTTTCCTATCAAGACGAAATTGCCCCTATCAAGGCTTTAGCCGAGTTTGCCAAAAATAACGGCTTACCTGAAATCAAAGCCGGCTTCTTAAACAAAGATGCTTTAACCAAAGAACAAGTCGAAGCCCTAGCTAAACTACCTACAAAAATTGAACTACTGGCTCTAACCGTTGGCACTATCAAAGCCCCCTTAACCGGCTTTGTTAATGTCCTCTCCGGAAATCTACGTAACTTAGTCTTCGCCCTAAAAGCGATTTCGGCCAAAGGCCGATCGTCCTCTGGACGACAAACCAAGAAAGGTGGTGAGTAATCTATGACTGACAAAAAAAGCAACACTGAAAAACAGAAAACTCAGAGTTCACAGAAAAAATCAGTGCCTTCAGTGTCAAAAAAATCAGTGCCCTCAGTGTTACAATCTATAATTGACCAAGTCGAGAAACTCACAGTTTTGGAACTATCTGAATTAGTTAAAGCTTTGGAAGATAAATTTGGCGTTTCCGCCGCCGCTCCCGTAGCCGCTGCCGCTCCTGTGGCTGGCGAAGCCACTGAAGAAAAAGAGGAAAAGTCTGAATACCAAGTTGTCTTAACCGACGCTGGTGCCAACAAAATTGGCGTTATTAAAGCCCTAAGAGAGATCAACCAAGATCTTGGACTAAAAGAAGCCAAAGACCTAGCCGAAGCCGCTCCTAAAGAAATCGGTACCTTTAAAACAGAAGTGGCCGAAGAAGCCAAGAAAAAACTTGAAGCCGCCGGCGCCCAAGTTGAACTCAAATAATGTATACACCTCCGAGGTGAGGTTGCACCTGCGCCTGCCCGCCTCTGGCGGGGTGCACCTCGGAGGTGTTTTTTTACACCCATTCCTTGACAGACTACATATTATTTTGATATATTAACGCTAGTTAAATAATAATTAGACTGCCTTTGAACAAAATATGTTGGATCAAACAGTATCAAACCAAAACTCTCAAACTCAAACTGCCTCTCAAAAACCAAAATTATCTCTAGATAACCTGCCGGACTTACTCACTGTTCGTGAAGTGGCTGAGCTACTTAGAGTTTCCCCTCTTACTATCAAAAGATGGGGTAAGCGTGGCAAATTACCAGCCATTCGAATCAATTCGAGAGGTGACCGTCGCTACAAAAAAGAAGCCGTCCTCTGGCTCCTGGGAATTCAAGATAAATAATATTTAACCGTTAAATCCCCACTCTTTCGCCAACTGCTTTACTTCTTTGACAAAGAACTCTTTTACCTCTTCCCAATCTACCGGTTTTTTTAATTGCAACTTAACCGTATCACTCTCAGCATCTTCAAAATAATTTAAACTTCTCAATATGTGATACTTTCGATCCTCAAGGTTTCCATATTTTTGCTGGTAAAGATCAAAAATCTTTACTAATTCTATCTCCTTGCAAATCCAAAACAAGTCCACAAAATCGCGTTTAGAGCCCCTATCTTCAATCGCATGCAGTTTCATGGGTGCTAAATCTTCTAAACCAGCAATCTTGACCCCCAAAAAGTCATCTGCTTCACTCAATATTTTATATTCATAAAAAAACAAACTAAACTTTACTTTACAAAAACTACCCATTATTGTCTGCCAAGCTACTTGATCTTTAATAAACTCTCCCGTTTTTCCAAGGTCAGCCAAAATCGCCTCTTCACTAAATTGATGTTTCGTGAAAAAATCCAAGTCCACCGATTGCCGATGGCCTAAACGCAAAGCCACCGCTGTTCCGCCCGCCAAATAAGCAAAATCAACTAGTTTGCTTTGTCCTAAAAGTTTTATACCCCGAAAGGTATCCGATGATAAGGTGTTTGTAAACATTTAATTTCTGCTGGATTAATGTCCAGCACATTAGCCCAGAGCATCGCTGTCCTTCTGAAAATGCCCCGATACTTAGTTAATATATATTTTATACTATTCGGACCATAGGTCTTCATTAACCACTTAATGTCTGAAGTCTTGCCATAATCAATCAACCTTTTCACTATATAATCTCGATCCTTTTCCAGTCTAATCTCACCAGAGTCTACTTCCCAAAAATATGAATAAAGTTTTTTTGGCAGTTTCTTCTTCATATCTATATTCTATCAGTTTTCAAAGATTTTAACACCAAAAAAACAAATCTAACCAACTTCAACTGCCTCTTTAGCCTCCAAGGTTGCATAATTAATCTCCATAACCATTCCAAACCCATCTTTTGGACTACTTTTGGCGCCTTTAACCACGGCTTTATTACATAATCAAAGCTACCACCCACGCCCATAGCCACTTTTACCTTTAATTTTGCTAAATTTTCAGCTATCCACCTTTCTTGTTTATTGTGACCAAAACCTACAAACAACAAATCCGGTTGATACTTATTAATTTCAGCTATCACTTCATCGTTTTCTTGCTTACTCGCCCTACCGACATTTTCTAAACCCATCAAACCTTTAATCTCTAAACCATCATACTTATTCCTCAATTTCTCAGCCGCTTTTTTGGCCACTAATTTTTGTCCGCCCAATAAATATACCCGCCACTTTTTTTTGCTCGCCAACTTACAAAGTTCCTTCATCACCTCCGCCCCCGCCACTCTTTCACATTCCGCTCCGGAGCGGAATTTTCTATTTAGCGCCCAAACCAAACCAACTCCATCGGGAATTCTTAAGTCAGCCTTGTTTAAAATATCTTTAAATTTAGCATCACTTTGAACTTCCATCACCATTTCCGGGTTTGGAGTCACTATATAACGTTTCCAACTACCCCTAATCCACCCCTCTACTTTTCTTAGCACTCGCTCCATTGGAATGCAATCAATCTTTAAACCCATTACTGTCTTGATACATCGGTCCTTTTTAATCATTTTCCTCAAGAAGAATGACTATTTTCCATCAAATCTTCTTTAATTATTGTATCAAATTTAGCCAAAAATAACCATCCTAAATAACTAAAATTGTACTACTTTTCATTTACCGAATAAATACCAAACCGAAAATCACTTTCCACAGAAAAATCCAACCCATTTCAGCTAAACACGCTTATATATTGCCAATATTGCACACTTTTTATATTCAAACTTTAATCTGTTAATCTTAACTTTTCACTGACTATCTCAACTACCCACCATTTCTACATGAAGGTTACGAACCTTCATGTAGAACTATATCAAACAACTAAGATAACCCAAAGAAATACTTTTTCTATTTTCTAACTATCACTCTATCTTTATCACTGCTAAGCCTACCTAAAAACTAAAACCAACCATCACGAGTTTTAATGTTGTCTAAATTTACATGAACATGTTTTTTGTGAACATACTCCCAAATTCCATGCTTGCCACCACCTACTCCCACCCCACTATCTTTAACTCCGCACCATGGAGCTTCCAATGGAATAACACTGACATCATTGACATAAATCGAACCGGCCTCAAGTTCTTTAATTGCTTTTTTGGCGTTTATTTTTGACTTGGTAAACACACTGGCAGTTAAACCATACTTGCTTTGATTAGCATACTTAATCGCTTTTTCAAAAGTATCAACCGTACACACCGGCAATACCGGTCCAAACACTTCTTCGTGCATCACCGGATTTTTGGTATTAATATTTATCATTAAAGTCGGCTCGTGATAGTAGCCATTAGCAAACTCTTCCTCGCGCATTCTTCTCCCTCCAACAATAATTCTCCCCCCCTGAATCACTCCACGAGTCACTTGATCTTGTAGTTTTTTTAACTGCTTCTCGCTTGCCAAAGGACCAACATTAATATCTTTTTCCATCGGATCACCCACTACCAACTCTTCCATTCTCTTAGCCAGTTTATCCGTAAACGCTTGAGCTACACTACTCACCACAAAAACTCGCTTTATTGCATTGCAAACTTGACCACAATTATTAAATCTTCCCCATAAAATCCCATTTACAGCCAAGTCTAGATCAGCGTCAGAACAAACTATAGCCGGTGAACTTCCACCCATCTCTAAAGAGTACTTCACAAATCTCTTGGAACATCTCTCGGCAATATCTCTACCCACCTCTGTTGAGCCGGTAAAACTCACCATGTTGATATTACTATCAACCAGCATCGATCCCACCTGAGCTCGACCGTGAATAATCTGGAACACCTCCTTGGGTACTCCCGCCTGCCAAATCAACTTGGCTAACTCATTACTTACTAACGGCACATTCTCGGAAGGCTTTAAAATTACACAGTTACCCGCCATTAAAGCCGGCACCACTGACAATAAAGCCGAATCAACCGGAAAATTCCAAGGCTTAATTGATGCCACCACTCCAACTGGATCATACCGTATCACACTACAAACCTTTATATTCTTCTTAATCAAATAATCAACTGCATCCTGAATTTTTAACTTGTTTATTTTATTTAACTCTGTCTTTGTTATCTTGGTGTCAATCACTTCGTCTCTTAAAACATCAACCCCCTCTTTAGCAAAATACTTGACTAATTCCTCGTCAAAAGCCACTTCCTCAACCGCCTCTTTAAGCGGTTTTCCCATTTCTTTAGTAATTAACTCACCTAATCTTTTTGAGTTCTTCTTGAGTAACTCAGCTAATTTAAGCATTGTCTTTTCTTTTTTAGCCAAGGGTACTTCTCTCCAACTTTTAAATGCTTTTTGAGCTCTATCTGCTGTCTCTTCCACCTTAATTTTAGTAACAATGTTTACCGATCCTAATTCTTTGCCATTACTTGGATTTATCGATCTTAATTTCGCCATTTCCCTATTTTAGCATTTTTACCTTGATTAGTAAATCCAAAGTCTCCTTTGCCGCCTTATCCCAACTAAATTTTTTCACCTGTTTATAGCCTTTTTCTACCAAACCTTGCCTTAATTCCTTGCTTTTAAAAACCAAGTCAATCGCTTTTGCCAACTCCTCGACATTTTCCGGATCAATCAGTAATCCCGCCTCTCCAACCACCTCCGGTAACGCTCCCCTTTTCGAGGCAATCACCGGCACCCCCGAAGCAAAAGCTTCTAAAATCGGCAAACCAAACCCCTCCATTAAACTGGGCCAAACAAACAAACTGGCCATCTTGTAAACCGCCACAATATCTGCTTCTGCTACTCTGCCAATAAACTTAACTCTATCTTGCACCCCATACTTTTTTGGTGCCTCATAAATCTCCTCGGTCATCCAGCCTTTTTTACCAGCTATAATAAGGTCCGTTCTTGTTTGGTTCCGAACTTCCAGTCTCGAGTTTATCGAGAGACGATCCCGAAGGGCTAGTTCGGAACCTTCAGTCGTTATCCTTGAAAACGCCTCTACCAACCTCACCAAGTTCTTCCTCGGCTGTATCGTCCCCAAAAACAAAATATAATTTTTCCCTAATCCATACTTATATCTAATCTGACGAGCATATTTAAGGTTGATCCCTTTCCGGAAACCCCGCATCTGCGGGGTATTTACCTGAGCGTTAGCGAAGGAGGGATCAACCTTGCCGGATAAACCTTTCCCCCTAAACCTCTCCCCCACCCCCTCATAAATCACTTTTATTTTACTTTCATCCGCCCCCAACCTATCCACCAATTGACTCTTAGTCCAGTTAGACACCGCAATTAACTTATCCGCCTTTCTTACCGCATACTCCGTCGACTTATTTAAATACCATTTTTTTCTCCAATCATAAAACTCCGGCAAATACTCATACTCCAAACCATGAATAGTTACCACTGTTTTTAAACTAGGTTTTCTTATCACCGGCAAAGTATGCGCCGGCACAAATAAAACATCAGGGGGGTTCTTCAAACACTCCACAGCCAACCCTCCCTGTGTCCACAATCGCGGCCAATTAATCTCCACCACCTCTAAGGTTTTAAGGTTCCGAACTTCCAGTCTCGAGTTTATCGAGAGACGATCCCGAAGGGCTAGTTCGGAACCTTCAGGCTTTCGCACATACAATCTAAATCTATGCTTTTTTGACTCCGGCAACTTTAACATCGCCTTAATCAACTCATGCGAATAATTCTCCGTCCCGGTTCTATCTTTAACAAACGCCCTGGATGCATCAATACCGATTAACATCCTACTCTCCTAAACATTTTAACCACTTCTTTTTTAACTTTGATACTTGATGATTATTCAGCTCCAGATCCATAATTTTAGCGGTAACACTATCACGATAGTACTTCATCAATCTCCTGCCTAATTCTTTTAATAAAATCTTTAGTCATCCAATCTTTTATATTCCAAAGATCAACGAACGTATGCCCCAAACTAGTTGTCTCCCCTCTTAAGGGCAATCTTTTATCTAGCTGTAATACCACCAACTCTGTTTCATCCCCTTCCTCTCCTTTAAATCTCTCTATCACTTTATTAGCGTTGCTATGATAAACATACACAGTTGAATAATCTGCCGGCGCCTCTTTATACCAACTAACAACTGCACTGTATGCACCCAAAATACTACCCGCCGGCAGTAACCCTTCCACCTCGGTAACTTGTCCGCAAACTTTCCCCCTAAACACAATGTCTGTATCCAATTTTCGATTATTCGCCCAGTGCATTAAAATCTTTTCAGTGTCAATAATTTGCCCGCCATTCCCCCCCATCTCTATCGCTCCCATTTGCCTTAAGTTTATCAATGAGTGATGA
The DNA here is from genome assembly GCA_043826085.1 of Candidatus Beckwithbacteria bacterium. GTDB lineage: Bacteria > Patescibacteriota > Microgenomatia > UBA1400 > CG1-02-47-37 > CAXBYZ01. Next base: position 7,435 of record JBDRQW010000016.1, read on the forward strand.
ACTGTGCTTAAAGAAATACCAAGCTTAGAAGCTAATTCCTGTATTTGAAACCTAGTTTGTCTTTTCTCTAAGACCTCAAACAACAACTGACACCAAACTATTTCGATTTTCTTCATATCATTTCCCAACTGTTTCGATATTAATCGAAATAAACCACAAAGTCAAGCTTGACTTTATTATAAAAAATAGGCTACAGTATTATTAATGCCCAAACTTCAAATCAAAACACTGTTTACAAAAGCCTTTACCAGCTACAAAGCTAGCTGGAAATTTTTAACTCTTATTACTCTCATCGCTTGGCTAACTCGATTTATTCCCAGTTACCTCCAAGATCTATTTGACACTCCATGGCTTTTTTATTCTCTCTCTTTTTTAAACTGGGTCCTCGGCATTGCTGTTTCTCTCGGTTTAACCAAAACTATTCTAAATCTAGTTGACAATCAAGAAAAAAATCTCAAAAATCTATATCTTTATACCCTGCCTTTATTTATCCCTTTTTTACTAGCCTCCATTTTTTATTCGCTTATTGTTATTGCCGGAACCATCTTACTTATTATCCCGGGAATTATCTTGGCTTTAAAATACCAATTTTTTAGCTACTTAATCATTGACCAAAACCTAACCCCCAAACAAGCTATTAAACAATCAGGCATAATCACTCAAAGCCACAAACTCCAACTCTTCTGGCTTATGCTCCTCCTAATTTTAATCAATCTGGGAGGTGCTTTATTCTTTTTAATCGGCCTAATCTTTACCATTCCCATGTCTCTTTTAATTATGGCCTACACCTACCGTGAGTTAAACCCCGCTAAAGTAGCTTCCCCAACCTATTGACAAATACAAAATATCGGATAATATGTATTTAGTAGTCAAAAAATATGAGTATTATCCGGAATCTAACCCGCCAAGCCAAAAAACATCTAGATAAAGATCAAGTTACTATCATCATCGGTTGTCGTCAATCAGGTAAAACCACCATCCTTCATCAACTGGAAAAAATAATCATTCGTAAAAATCATCCCAATTACTTTATTAACCTAGAAGACCCCGACTACCTTCGCTTGCTAAAGCTCTCACCGAAAAATTTATTTAAAATTTTCCCAATTAATACTAATTACAAAAACTATATTTTTATTGATGAAATCCAATATCTAGACAACCCAACCAATTTTTTAAAATACTTTTATGATGAATACAAAGGCAAGATAAAATTAATAGTTTCCGGATCTTCAGCTTTTTATCTTGATCAAAAATTTAAAGACTCTTTAGTTGGCAGGAAAAAAATCTTTCAACTCAACACCCTGTCATTTAAAGAGTTCTTAAACTTTAAAAACAAACCGGAATTATCAAAACTTGATTTTAACCAGCTTAAACTCAATCAGTTAGAAAAAATTCAACAATATTACTCTGAATACATTGTCTACGGTGGTTATCCTCGCGTTGTTTTAGCTGACCTTGAAAACAAAAAAGAAGTTCTTGAAGATATTGCTTACTCCTATATAAAAAAAGATGTCTTTGAAGCCAAGATCCGCCAAGAAGAAGTCTTTTACCGTTTAATTAAAATTTTAGCCTCTCAAACGGGTCAACTCATCAACTCTTCAGAGCTAGCCAACACGCTTAACGTTTCCAAAACCAGTATTGATAACTATATTCATCTTATGCAAAAATCTTTTCATCTAAAACTAATCAAGCCATTTTACAGAAACTTGAGAAAAGAAATCACCAAAATGCCCAAAGCCTATTTTTATGATTTAGGTCTAAAAAATCTCTTAACTAACAACCTGACTACTTGGGAAAATCACTCAAATCAAGGCTCACTTTTAGAAAATGCCTGCTTTCGCCAACTAATCGAAATCTATCCTGAAGATGACATAAAATTTTGGCGAACCGCCTCTAAACAAGAAGTAGATTTTGTTGTTAACAACCAAGCTTATGAAGTCAAAACTTCTCCGTCTAACTTTAGAAAAACCAAATATAAATCTTTCCAAAACCAATATCCGCAAATTAACTTAAAAATAATTACCCTTGATACCAATAAAACCCAAGTTAAAGGCACCAAAATCATCAAAGTCTGGCAATTATAAACTCATTCCTCAAGCTCAAACTCCCCTTGTTATTGCAACAATTAACTGTTATAATTGTTGCACAATATGAAACAATATATTTGGCAACAACATTCCTGGCCCACCTTTTCTTGGTCAAAAGAAGAACTTCTGCCAATACTAAGTAAAGTTAGACTCAAGCAAGGAAAACTCATTCAAAAAATCACCAGCTTGTTAAATGAAGATCTCAGGCAAGTAGAAGGCATCATTTTTGAAGCAGAAACAACTAAAACAGCCCAAATTGAAGGAGAAAAATACAGCATTAAGTCAATCAAATCATCAATCCATAGGCGCCTTGGCTTAAGTTATGTTGGCCTACCCCCCACCCAAAGACACGTTGATGGTTTGGTTAAAATTCTATTCGATGCCACTTTAAATCACGACAAACCTTTAAATACCTCAAGGTTATTAAGCTGGCAGGCTGCTTTGTTCCCCACTGGATATTCGGGATTAACCAAAATCAAAGCCGGTAAATTTAGAACTGATGAAACCGGACCTATGCAAGTAATTTCCGGCGCCATCGGCAAAGAGAAAGTCCACTATCAAGCCCCAGAAGCTACCACCATTTTAAAAGAAATTGAATTATTTTTAAATTGGTGGCAAGAGAGCAAACACACCACCGATGGTATTATAAGGGCCGGAATAGCTCATTTTTACTTTATCACTCTTCATCCTTTTGACGATGGCAATGGCCGCATTGCCAGAGCCTTAACAGACATGGCTCTGTCTCAAGATGATAAACTCGCCAAACGATACTACAGTTTATCAAATGAAATTATCAACCAAAAACAAAAATACTATCAAATCCTTGAACAATCACAAAAAGGCAATCTTGACATCACCGATTGGTTAATTTGGTTTATCAAGTGCTTTTCAAGTGCCCTAGATACTTCTGAAGATCTTTTAATAAATATTTTTCAAAAAACAAAGTTTTGGAATCAACACAGTCATCAAGAAATCAACTCAAGGCAACGAAAAGTCCTCAATAAACTACTGGAGTCAGGCAAAAATAACTTAACCACCAGAAAGTACATCAACATAGCCAAGTTAAGCCGAGCCACTGCTATTCGTGAAATAAATAACCTGGTTGACAAAAAAATCTTACACAAAAATCAAGGTAAGGGGAGAAATGTAAGTTATAAAATTAAGCTCTAACCCAATCACCGTTTCCTGCTTCTGCCGTTCATTTATACAATAAACTCCAAATAATTTTCTCTGTTAATTACTTTATAACTGGCATTATCATATGTCTTTAACCAGTCTTTCGGTGCCTTCACCTTCTTCCTTTCGCTCCACTTAAACTCATGGCCGGAAAGCTTACCTCCCTGCTCTTCAATTAAATCTATCTCTTGCTGATCATGAGTTCTCCAAAAATAATCATTTGAATATATTTGCTTGTAACTTCTTTTTTTCATTCGTTCCATAAATATAAAATTTTCCCACAACTGGCCCACATCATTCCTAGTATCCAATTCATTAAAGTTTTGAATCAACCCATTTCTAATTCCATTATCATAAAAATAATACTTGCTCTTCTTGTTAATCTCCTTGCGTAAATTACGGCTAAATCCTCTTAAATTATAAATAATAAAAGATTGTTCCAATAAATCTAAATATCTTGCTACGGTTTTTTTATCAATCTCCAAGGAATTCCCAAGTTCGTTTAAAGAGACTTCTCCGCCTATCTGAAAAGCCAATAGCTTCAACAAGTCAATCATTGTTTTTGATTTCTTTACTCTCTCGATTTCTAAAATATCTTTTAATAAATATGAATTTACTATTTCTGTTAAAATCTGAACTTTTTCTTTAACTGTTTTGGCTTCAAGTACTTCCGGATATGAGCCAAAGATTAAAAAATCTTCAAGTTTTTGTTCTAACTCTGATAAATTCCACTGCTTTTTTAACTCCAATTGAGATACCGGATATAAGTTGTAATCAAATTTTCTTCCCACTAAAGGCTCTCCAATTTTATAAGATAAATCCAAAGAGGACGAACCGGTAATGATTACTCTTAATTTTGGATGATGATCAACAATTATTTTTAAACCTAAACCCACATCTGGAATTCTCTGAGCTTCATCAATCACTATTAACTCATAACCTTCAACATATCTGAATATCTTATCAAAATCCTGTGATCTCAAAATCTCATTAGTTTTTAAATTATCACCACTATCAAGTTTATATTTATATTTTGTTTTCTTTAAATAATTATTTAAAAGAGTGGTTTTGCCTACTCGTCTTGGACCATATAACACAATTACCTTACCCGGTTTTGATAACTTCCCAAGATCCTGATATATTCTCTCAATCATATCTAGAGTCTACCCCAACTCCCCAAATTTGTCAAATTACGGTGACTCTATCTCCCCAAATTTCGACTACGGTTATTACCAAAACCTCATCAGTATTTAACAAAAGTTATCACTTTTGTCAATAACCTGCAAGGATCATCCCTGTAGCTTACATGAAGGTTACGAACCTTCCTGTACAACCCTCAATCCAATCACTGTTTCTTGCGGTTTCTTATCATAATCCAGCCAAACCTTGAAATAAAATATCCTTCATTAACGACTGATATGGAATATCTCTTTTGTGAGCTTTAATCTTTAATCTATCAATTAATGACTGTGGCAATCTAATCGTAGTCGGTTTACTGGTTAACTTTAAATTGGGAAAACTGACTCTTTCAGCCTTACTCCAATCCACGTACTCAGTTGAATCATGAGTTTGCCAAAATTCTCTTTCTTGTTTTTCAGATTTAAATATAGGTATTTTTTTATACTTTTTTGACATATTTATACATCTCCTTTCTATTAGCTTTTCTAGCTGAAATAATTCTTATTTTTTTAATTCTTAAGGTAAAAGCCACCAGTAAAATTTTATTACTGGCATTTTCCCCTATTAATAAATACCTATTTTCTTTTGAAGAATGTTTTACATCCCTCAAAACTATCGCTTTTTCATCTAAAAAAGCCTCTTCTGCCTCATTTGGAGTAATCCCATGTTTTTGATAACTTTTATCAATATTTCCTTTATCCCACTCAAAACCTTTATAATTATCCAAACTTAACATTGTACATATATTATAAATACATTTGTCATTTGTCAAGGGCAGAATTTACTCAACCATAAACGGAATTACCATCTCCTGTTGTTGCCTTTCATAATCAACCCAATCCACATATATCTGCCCCCGACTAGCCTCTATATTTTACCTAACCAACTCCGCCTCCACCAGCTCCCCAAAATCCACCTCAGTCCACACCCTCTCTTCCCCTATCTCTATCTGCTTTACCTCAACTTCTTCTTTATCAGACTCCAAATACTCATACACCTCACCCGTTACCGGATCAGTAAAGACATTATCCCGAAAATACTCATATCTCTCTAGAGAGTTTTCCTTTAACTCCCAAGGATTAACTACATACCAAGCCGCTGAATCTACAAAATCCTCATAACAAGGTACATCCTTTATTTCACCATCATGATGGTAATCAGTTACATTGGGTAATGAATAATTATACCCACCTCCACCGATTGGATGACATCCCGTCAAATCCAGATACTCTCGAGGGACTGCTTTATTTAAGTTAATTAAATTTAATAAAGTTGAAGCCGATCCTACGGCTTTACTATATTGAGCCAACCTCATCACTTCAGAATATGCTTGAAGTTGCATCCAGTTGTGGAAAAACTCATGTATTATTACTTTTGAGGCATAATTTTGCCACCCATTAAGGTTGCCTACAGAAATAACATATGGGGTCATTGCAAATCCTGCAGCCAAAGGTGAAATACCACTATCCCATGTATAGTTATAATAAAAAGTTAATGCTGAATCATTAAATAAATAATCTGGCAACAATGACAGAGCTTCATAAACTTTCCGTTGACCAATATTGTTATAACTAACTACATTAATATGCCCGCAAGCGCCTGTATCTTGCCAAGAACCACGACTACACTCCACATAACAATCTCCATCACTTCTCATCATCAACTGACCCTCTTGACCACAGCTACTTCCAGTCTCCACCGCACATTGGCCTTTACTACAACTCATTGAACCGCAGTCAGAAATCACATCACCCTCTCCACCCATTCTTGATGACAAATCTACTTTATACACCGCTTGATTTCCTGTCTTTGGGTTATCTTGGCAAACCAAGTCCTCATAATCAAAAACTTCCGGTAAACAAGATAATGGATAAACTGTTTCTGTAGTTTGACCATCTTCTTGGCAAATCCGAGTACAAGGATTATTAATAGTCTGGGGTAAAAATTCTCCTGGGTTACATTTTGGACCATCTACAGTGCAATGAAATCCATTTGGCAAAGTAATAATACCCGGCGCACAAACATTCCACGCTTCCAAAGTAGATTTTAAATAACAGTCAGGGCGAAAGGTTAAGGTGGTACAAATTGAATTTTCTGGGCAAGTTTTTATCGTCTCTCCAGTGGATTTGTAAACTAAACTCGAACCTTCTTCAGAACAACTATAATCATCTTTAAAACTATAAGGAATTCCTAAAACATACATAAGATTACCATCATCTTTCTGACAAACTTGAGCTGGGGTATAACTCTCATTTTGTAAATTATACGACCAAGCATTACTTAGATTATGATCACTGCATGGCTCAATGTCATCAAACTCTTCACGATAACCTCCAACACATTGACCACTCTCACACCTATCAGCACAAAACCTAATTGTTTCAACATCTGGTCCTGCTGCCAATTGAAAAAAGTGATAATCGTCATAATAAGTATACATATACCGATCAATCTCGGCTAAACCATCAGATGAGCAAATTGTATCTGCATAATTCTCAATTCCTTTACAACACCCAATCTCTTCATTGCACTCATAACCAGTCGAACAACCGTCTTTACACTTTCCATTTGAACAAGTTAAACCAAGTACATTTAAGCTATAATCTTTAGGTTCTGGCAGGCGTGTATGTTTAACAAACGGCATCAAACTCCAAAATAATCTAGCCCACCCCTCAACTTCTACCAAAAAAATAGTAACTTTTCCCACTGTCCCCGCAATCGTAGCTACTATAACCACCGCCCCCTTTTCCCACCACGGACACACCTTCCCGCCCCCTGCCGCATAGACTGCTTTAACCAAACAACCAAGACTGATTCCCCCACTACAATCCGTATCCGGATCAATCCAATCATCCACTTTTTCCGCTAAAGTCCGATCCTCAATTCCATCCCCGTTATTTTCATTTATTCTAGATTTATCAATGTTTGTTTTTTCCCATACATGAAGATCAGCACTATTATCTAACTCAATTCCCCGACTCATTCTTCGCATATCAAAAGAAACAGAGTTCGGCTTATAAACTTGATGTAACCACTGATCAATTCTGTCATGTAGCAATTTCATTAATCTGTTTGAACCTGCAAATTCATTGGCCATTGTTCTTACGGCATCTTCATCACTGTAAATAAAAATGTGATCATTAATCCAATCTTGTGAATATCCTTGATCTGCAAATGTTTGTTGAATATCTGCTTGTTTTCGCTCGGGTATAACTAGATAAGCCTCAATTAAGGGAAGAATTAAACCATCCTCACCCCTCTGTAATCCATCAATCCAAATAAGAGAATTGCTGGCTACAAATTCACTTTCTACATCACTACCTCGTTGGACTAAATAATCAGCATGATTAATAATGCTTTCAGTTGGATAAATAATCGCCATATCAGTAACACCTTTACTTCCCAACTCAGCAATAGGTTGACTATAAGCTCCTGGAGTATTTTTTTGAGCCTTCCAATGATAAAAATAAATACCGTGAGTATCTATCATCCGCAAAATATTGTCTCCAAAATATCTTTCCGGCGAACCTTGATCTAACTCTCCCATTGCCACTCTAGTTACCTGAGAAGCCAACCCACCTGCTCTAATTATTTTATCTAGATCACTAGTATATACTCCACTGGCCAAAAAATTACCAGGTTTAAGAAGATCAAGAGAAGCCTGTTTAATAAGTATTTCTTTGATAGCTGGAGCTAATATGTAATCGATAGTATCAGTGGTGATTTGCTGTCCAGATATTTCTTGATACTTTTCTTTATAAAGTTCAACTAACATGATTAATCTTTGAAAATTTTCATCTAAAGGTATTCCTTCTTCTACTCGAGAATCAAATGTTGACTGATTAACAAGATATTCGCCGATAACATCTAAAGAAACAAGATCAAATAATGGATCTTCCGAAACATGAATGTGATTGTTAAGAGACTTGGCAGTTTTTATATTTTGTTCAAACATATCTAAAATTACTTGAGCTGATTCCTTTTTTTTGATTGCTTGATAAATCTCTTCTGATAAAACATGTTGATCTATTGAAGCCACTTCTACTGTTCCCGCCCCCAACCTCTCCGTCACTCCCGCCCACAACCCCCTTACCCGCTCCCACCACTCCCTCACAAAATTCCCCAACCCAAAACTCATCCCTAAATACTCAATTGTTCTCTCATCATCCACTTTTTCTGCTAATGGCAAATCTTTCTCAATGACCTCCCCTAATTTATACTCAAAAGAAATGTCTATTTTTTTATGCTCTCTTTGCTCAGTATCCCAGTTGTAACCCCACCAATCAAAAACAATTATCCCCTCAGCTTGTTTAATGTCCCTCCATAATAACTCCTCGGCAACCAAATCTACTAACTCTCTTGCAGTCTTTCCCACACCCCTATGAATATTAACTTCTATTTTTTCTCCTTTTTTGGGTAAAACTATTGTAAATTTATCTCCACCAATTTCTTGTTCCTCATCGTAATCTCCTTTAATTATCATCTCTCCTTTTCCCGCTAACCACTGATCCCCTCGACCTTCACTATTAACCTTAATCCAAGCAACCCTTTTATCAAGTTTAGGATAACTCATCATTAACTCCTGCTCTTCAGGATTATCAGGCCAACCAAAATTCACTGAATCTCCCTGTCTAGATTCATCAAATTGCCTTACCTCAATATATTTTGAGTATGCGTAAGTTAGGGTTAGTAATTCTGTCGATAAACTATGATATAAAGATCTTTTATCATCAACACTTCTTAAATCAGTTACTCGCCAATCATCCCATTCAACTCCCTCAGCTACCTGCCTTTTATACTTTTCACCAACTACCATCGCCCCCGCCGGAATCTCTTGATCTCCAACACTATAAAATTTTTGATTAACCGAAATCATTTCTCCCACATACTCTCTTATTGCTAATTGAAAACCGGTTAACTCAGTCACACTTTCCGGCAAATCTTCTCTTTTCCCCACAAAATACTTCATTACCTCAATATCTTCATCGGTTATTTCTTTTATTAAGCCCTGATTAAAGTTTAAATATTGTAGTAATGCTTGACCGGCAAACATTTGACTAATTTCAGCTTCATCAATCAACACCTTCTCTCCATCATATGCTATCAATCCATTGTCATATGCGTCAACAAAGTTACTAATCACCAACCGATAAAACCTTTGCTGTAATCTTTGTTTTTTATCATAAAAAAGCCTCGCCCTTGTTAATACACTATTTATTCTTTCTTTTTCAAACCCTTCAAGATCATCTAAGACTGGCTTGATCCAGCTTAATTTACTAAACAGATTTGCTGCAGCCACACTAGGCAAAAGTGCTTCTCTTAACTTCAACTCATCCCTTCGTCCCGAGGCATCAACAAACCCATCCAGTCTATCAGCCACCAATTGCACTGGTGGAAAAACTCCCAGCTTATTAAATAAATCATTAACCTCTGTCTTGCCAAACCAGTAAATCAATCGATATGCTGTATCTCTATCCTCACCCCCTTGAAATCCTAGATCACTAAAATCGGTAATTTCTTGGATCGACTCGTAATTTTTTAACCTAAAAGTGATTTGAGGCGAACCATGCCCTGAATCCAAATTATAACTTGATGCGCTTCCTATAGTTACAGCCGCAGAATCTGCAATATGCTTGGCACTATCTGTCACTGGTATGTAATTTAACGGACTAAAATGATAATCCATCTCAGGCTCGGATTTATACAAAGCTTGAAGTCTTTGAGTACTTCGATTATCTTGAGGCACAGTATCAGCATCATACAAAGAAACAACCAAATCAGGTCGAGTTTCAGCGTAGGTAGCATAAGCCACATCAACTCCCAATGTTCTAAAGCCATCAATCCCACCACTTCCATAAATAGTTTCAGAAAAATCTGTTTTTGTAGCATCAATTAGCGTTACATCCACTTGTTTTACCTTTTCAAAGGCTAATTTAATTATTTCTTGTTCTAAATAGCTATTCCTTTCCCCAGCCAACTCACTTAGCTGCTCTTCAATTCTCGTTATTCTTCTCTTAACTGCCCAGCTATACCATTTTGAGCTCCATTTATCATATTCTCGACCCAATTTTTGAGCCTCAACCACTTTATTAACAAATTCTATTATTTGCTGTGACTCTATATATTCTTGACCGGAATTTACCACCAACTGCAATTCAAACGAGCTACCATCCCCTTGTCTTTGAGACAACATCGCTTTTATTAACCTTAAAACCATGCCATTATTCCACTCTTTACCTACAGGCACCGAATAAACTAAGTCAGTTGTTTCTAGCGGTTTATTCCTCACTATGTCTGGAAATTTATTAGCCACTACAACCTTCTCCATCACTTCTCTGCTTTGAGTAGATTCTCCAATGTTACTTACATCCTTAACACTCCTACCCCCAACCCTCTCCGCCACACCCGCCAACCAACCCCAACGCCTAGCTACCCCCTCGCGCCCTTCTTCTCTCGCTTTTTCTTCCGCATCTCTCCAAATTTTAGCTATCTGCTCAAAATTCCCCAACCCAAAACTCATCCCTAAATACTCTATTTGATTTTGGTTCACAGTGTTTTCCGATTGATCAATCATTTTCTCAATCGTTTCTAATCTATCCAAGTAATGATCTAAAGCTCTATTAATCATATGTGAACTACCTTCCGATTGTTTTTGCTTTTTTACAAACCTAACTAATACCTTTAATTCCCCTCTAGCTTTACTAACTGACTCTCCCCGTACTCCAGCTATAATAACTTCAGTATTTGCTTCCATTTCTCGATGAATCTTAGAAACTATTTCTTTTACTTCTTCATTCCAATGATCCAAAGGTTCTATTAAATATTTCCTGACTACTAACTGATTATAATCTGCCTGATTAAATTCTTTTAAATTACCATTCAATCTTGCCTGATATGAAACCTTTAATCTATCAATAAAAGCTGTAGCATCAATAGCCGTACCATAAATAATATTTAAATTACCAACCATACGCTTAATCATCTCTTCTCCTTGCTTTTTATCAATTTCTCTTTTTTCTTGATCATCTGTATCTGAAGTTAAACTATCAAAATCTATTATCCTAGCATCAGTAGTTACATTATGACCAATACCTAACATTCCGTGTGTAAACCTATGATAGTGAAGCTTGCCAATCTCCCCCCCTATTGTATCGGCAAACCAAGTTAGATAATCCTCTAGCGTAATTGGCTCATTGTCAGGTTTTAATAAATAGATTCTTAACTCAGGTTCAATTGCTTTAATTGTTTCTTCAATAATAATAATTCTTTTGCTTTTTTCTTCATCAGAATATGGAAACTCTAAGTTAAATCTATTTGTTAAGCCATTAACTGAACCTTGACTAAACATAATATCCTGAATTCTAAAAGGCACCACCCAACCCCTAACAATTGTTACCGGCATACTTACTCTTGCAATCTGACCTATTTGAATCGCCTCCCTCACAGATATTAACTCTCCATCTTGATTAAATACCTGATTAATTTCTCTTAAATCAATCATAGCATTAGTTCTAATACCCAACCTCTTTAACTTTTCAGTTGTTTCAAAATCTCTAAACTCATTATCTATTTCTGCTAATCCATTATTAACTCTATATAAACTTTTGCGCTCAACCGGGGCAGTTACTATAATCTTATCTTCCTCTATTAAATACTCAAATATCCCCACTCCTTTAATATCTAAATACTTTATCTTTTCGCCGGTAACTGGATCTATCACTTCATTTGGCAACTCAATTACTGCATTTCTAGTATTATTGGGTTTAATAAAAACATTTAAGGTGCCGTTAGTTTGCCCATTATCACTCAAGACTAAAGCTAATCCCAATTCTTCAAGCGAATAACCTAACGCCTCCTCCGCTTGTTCAACTAAACCAGATCTTTTAACTCTATCAAATAAATCCGAGTCAACTTTCTGAGCAGCTACTTGATAATAAATCTGTTTTCCTGGTTTCTCAATTGCTAACTCCGTCATATCTCTTCTTGGCTGACTAATATCTATTTCTATCCTCTTTTGAATTATCTGTTGTTTACTTAAAGTCTCTCGAATTACTTCTTGAACTGTTCTTTTTTGCCCTCTTGATAGCCTAGTTACATTATCACTAATAAACTGTTCTGGATTTAATTCCCGACTCATTATTAAAGACACAATTTGTTGTTGAAGCTCTACAATATCGTCATAGCCGATTGATAAGATATTTAACAAAGATCCAAACAAATAAACCATATCCTCTTTTTTTACTTTTCCACCTAGTTGTAATTTTTTAATTATCTGAAAATCTCTAGAAAAGTAGCTTAAATTTACATATGCAACCCCTAATTTTGAATCATTAGTAATTGGTTCCATTAACTCACTAGTTAAATACAACCGATTAGATTTTCTACCTACTCCATACTCCTCTTTTATTCTTTCTTCTAAACTATCTACTAATGAAATGAAACCATTATAAGGTTCCGAGCCTTTAATCTCTAACGGAATACTTGGAACCGCTCTTCTAATTTCAGTTGTACCGGCCTTCACACTAACCACACCCAACTTAGATATAGAGCTAATAAACAGTAAAAACTCTTCATCTTCTGCTAATAATTGCCCTAGCTTTTCATAGTCCTCTGTTGCAAAACTAATTAAATCTGAAAAAGAGTAATAATCTCCTCTAATATTGAATAATGGAGAAGCTATTAATAATAGGCCAATTTTCTGATCACTAGCGTTTTCTCCTACATATCTAGTTAAATCTATTTCAGTATTGGTTCTAACTGCCTCAGCTAATTTATTTGCATCAACTATTATTTGCGGATCTATGTCATTAAACTGTTTCATGCTTAATAACAGATCTTGTTTAGAAATACTTTTAATCACTAATTTATTTTGTGCTATCAGTTTTGCCGCAGATAATATTCCTGCTTGTTCAATTTGAGAACTTAACCTTTTATAAACCCTGTCACTATCAGAAATTCCCGATTGACTCTCTATTGGGGTAGCTTGATATGACTGAATATTAATTCCAATACCGTTATTTAACAAGATTAATCTAACCATATCGGTAAAATAACCGGTAATATCACCCCTAACTTCATGTAAATCTCCTAACTGGGACCCATTTAACGCCAACATATTATTACCTTTAATCTCAGAAATAATCACACTTTCCTTTGTCTCTTTATTCTCATATCTAGCTAACATTACCTTATCTCTCTTTAAGTTAATATCGTTTCCATTGTACTGAATTCTTAAAATATTAGGGTCAAAAAAGCCTACAAATTTCTGAGCTGACGCATAAACATCTGCTGCCACTTTTCTTGGATTTTTAGTATCCTTCACCCACTCAATCGTTGTTCCGTTTGGCTCATCACTCTGCCAATGATAAAAACTAATCTCACCATCTAAAACATTTCCTTCACCGTCTCTCGTTAAATCTGTCACTATTGCCACCGTTGTATAACCATCCCTTGTTGACATTACTCTAACTTCATCAGCTATCTTAAATATAGTTGTAAAGCCTTGGGCAAAATGTTCTAAAATTGGGTTATTCCAACCTGTCGATCCGGCATCAAATAAGGTTGAAACTACTAAACTTAACGGAATACCTGCAGCTTGATCCTTAAACTCCACTGCTAGCCTTTGATTATTTCTTTCGGTATAAGCTGTAACTGGCAATATCGTCGACTGACCAAAATCAATTCCTGCTTCTCTTAAGCTCTCCCAAACATTAGTTGTCAACTCTCGTAAAAAAGCAAATGGATTTGTTGTTTGTTGAGTCGCACTTCTAATTTTTGACCAAGCCTTCTCTCTTGCTTCATCAATATTCCTAGGATCCTCAGTCTTAAATCTATCACAAGCTTTACTTAGCTCATCAAGACTAGAAACTGCCTGAAAAGGTTGAGATAACTCAACAATGCTAGAGTTAGCCAATACTATATCCGACATCTTCATCTTAACCGGTTTTCCCCTCAGTTCCTTTGGTACCTGATCTAAATACGCAAATTCTTTATTTCGTTCTTCAGATACGGCAACTTCTGAGAATAAATAATAAAAGGCGGACTCAACTTCCTCACTTAACCGTCCTGGAATCTGCATCTGCTCTTGCACTCTAGCCATATCACCTTCAGATCCTTCTCTTAGTTGTCTAATGATTTTCAGTCTCTCGTCTTTACTCTTATCTTTTAGCATACTTTGAATTAAACTTACTACTTGATCAACCGCCATTTTAATGTTCTCATCATCATTTACCTCAATCTGATTAAACATTACATAATGAGTTAACAGTTGAGAAATCACTTTGGCAAGTTGGTAACCATAATCATCTGGAAAAAAATTTTCCAGTAAATCATAAAAACCTTTTTCTTTAGGATAAGCTTTGTGCAAAATAGTTGCTCCAATAAATTCAAAACTAGGCATTTTGTCAGAATAGTAATTCTTTTTACCTAACTTAATTGCCTCTACCATATAATCAAACATCAAACTACTCTTGTCTAATGTCGGCTTAAGATATGCATTTTCATACACATATGTTTTACCGCTTAATCTTAAGTTTATATTCCTTAAAATATGCAATCTAATCAAATCGTCTTTTACTTCCTGTTTAACTGCTTTATCTTGAAAATATGAAGCTAAGGTTTCAAGTTTAAAACCCCAATCACTATCATTTTCTTCAACAGCTTTCCTGTATATATTTTCCGCCTCTTCTGATACTTTTCCAATCTTTACCTGTCCTTTCTCATAATCAAACTCCATCTCTTCTAACAAACTCTTGGATATCTTTAAGCTTCTGTTTAATGGATAGATAATTTCATCATCCACTTCTATGTCCCATCGAAGCCTATCAATCACTCCTTGCATTTGAGCCACAATTATCATTCTCTCTGCCTGCACTGCTCTGTCTTTAGATTTAAATATATATTTTTGTATCTGACTAGAAAATTTGCTTATTTGCCTTCTTTCATAATCAAAATACATAAATTGACCAAATGCCTTTCTAAGTCTTGAAAACCACTCAAGGGTTGATAGTCTTCTGATCGATTTGGACAAAATTCTATAAGCATCTACAGTCAAAGAACTTAAAAAATAAGGACGTAGTTTTTCATCCTCCATGATTGGACGTAACCTATCATCAATCACTTTGTAGCCATCGATATCAAATGCATGTGGTCTAAACTTACCGTCCTCACTTGTTTTTAAGTTTAAATAAATAATCTTAGGGTTTTTTTCATCGACATTTTCTTTTGGAAAACTTAGTTTTTTCCCGTCTAGTAAGCTCTTGTCAATTAGAATAATATTACCTTCGTCTAAATCTACTGCTTTAGCTAACTTCTTTGAATATGGCAAAACTACTTTTCCTTCCCTCTTAACTGAACTAAGTAAAAGATCTACTTGATCGCTTATTAAACTATTAACATCTCTTACTTGGTTTTTAGCTAAACTTCTCATTTTTTTAGTAATGTGACTAAGAACTGCCAGTATATTTGCCATATCCTGGTCTTTCCATCCAATTTGTTTCATTTTATATAACTGAATTATCAATTCTTCTAAAGCCAACATCGTATCTTCTGTAGTTACCAATTGCCCATAACTTCTATCTCTTCCAAACCCAATCATATTTTTATGAAAATCAATCATCAAATCACCATTTAATCCAAAGTCTGGTATCTCAAACGACCCAAAACCACCTTTTCCATTTACTAAAATATGCACCTTCATGCTACTTTTTAATATTTCTTCTCTAGGTTTAATTCTTAATTTTACTGCTGGCTGAGCACTACTTTCACCAATCCTTACCCGCCCATAAGGTACTTCTAGTAATGTTCCTTCTCCATATTCTTTGCCAAGAGAATTAAGCAACCTACCCCCAGAATCCACTCCATCATAATACATATACTCTGCTTGTTCATCAAAGCGTAATATGCTCTCAGCATATTTTCGCGCCTTACTTACTGATGCAGAATTAATTGCCATCGAAACTATCTCAACCTCACTTCCTTGCTTAACTCTTTCTTTTTCTGAAGCACTTAATTCAACCGGCATAGCTTCTACCAACTTACCGGTTTTTAAATCTTTAAAAAACTCATATCTAACTGCTTCATCTCCGGCTACACTTCTAACTATTATTTTATCTGCTGTTGCTAATAATTGATCTGTTACTTCATCATCTCCAACTAGTTCACGAATATAGGCAAAACCTGATACAAATCCTGCTCCAAAAGTACCTGTAGTTCCAGACTCCTGCACATTAGCTGTTTCGCCCGGTGTAGTTAACTTAGTTAAACCTATTCTTCTGGATATACCTTCTCCATCATCTTTAATAATCATTCTGCCGGGTTTACCTTTTTCAAATCTGCTGGAAGTAAACCACTGAACCAATGGTTTTTCATAATCTTTACTTTCCTTACTCAGTCGACGAGAAATAGTATCAGCTGCATTAATCAGCCATTCAACTATGGCTCTATTTTTAACATCGGTAAACTGTCTAAATCTTAAATTCTTTAACCATTGTTCCTGATTTTTAACTGTCTTAGGATTTACTTGAGCTAATAATGTTTGCATAGCTTCATGTCCTTTTTGCATCGCTTCTAAAACTACCTCCTCTCCAAAGGTAATCTGAGCCGCATTTAATTCAGCTAATAAGTAGTATTCTTTTCTTTGCCAGATTCCGGTTACTTGATCAACTATATACTGTCTATACTTGACGTATTCAGGATAATTTTCAATAATCTCATCAACCATTAACTCAATATCTTCTACCTTTTCCACTTTACCGGCCGCTTGAATAAATACACTTTCAATCTCATCATTTACCAATTCTTTTGGTACATCTACTACCGGAGCATATAGTCGAATATCTATTAATCTTTCCAAGCGCAATAAAGTCCTTGCCATAAAAATTAGAGCTTGGCTTTCATCTTCATCTTCAGTTTGTTTTACTTTTTCAGCAATAGTATTGCTAGCAAGAATTAAATCAAAAGTTGCTTCTTCAAATTCTTTTCTGATTCCACTTAATTCTTTGTATCCTAATATTTCTTTTAATTTCGCTTCAGCTAATAAAGCCTCAGTTACTTCAGCCTCAGCCTCAGCTACTGTTTGCATCACAATATTACTTCGAACATGATCTTCAACTAATTTTACCAATTCCTCTAATGAATCTTTATCATTTTCTTCTATTGCTTTTTTTACTAAATTTTTTACTTGCCCTACAAACACTGAACAGTTAGTGCAACCCTCTGTTGGAGTAATAAACTCAGATCCCTTTTCTAAAGAATCCGCAACTTCTAGTACGACTTTTTTCATTGCTGGGCTTATTTCATGAACCTCAATCTCTTCTCCTCTTTTTCTAAACAACCCCTTTACCCTCCCCCAACTACTCTCTACCCACACCCTAAACGATGCCCCCTCGCTCCAATTATTCTGATAAGCCTGTACGACCATCCTCCAATCCGGTAATAATGGTATTAATAACGAACCAACCGCCTGCCCGCCAAAACCAATAAAAGCTGGTAAATTAAACTGAAATAATTTATCCCCAAAATCTTGAGCAGATTTTAATATACTTATCTTATTCTCTATCTGAATCTCACTCATTTTTTGAGATAACTCAGATGGACTTAA
>JBDRQW010000017.1:0-2253 GCA_043826085.1 Candidatus Beckwithbacteria bacterium
CTTCCATTTTTTACTAAACCAAAATGCTTTCAAATCTCCCCAAGGATAGTTTCTTCCTCCGGTTACTACTCCCCTGGTTGTAATTTCATGATCTGTTTCTTCAGGCTCAACCGTAGCCAAAACATAAGCTACAAACATCAAGGCTACCAAAACTGCAATCAACAACCACTCTTTTAAAAACAATAAAATTACAGCTAACAAAAACACAATCGCCGCAATAGTTGTGTAGTAATCTCTGTCTCTTTTTTTAAATGGTCTAACCACCGCTTGCCACTTTAGTAAAGATTTTAACTCAACTACTTCCTTGGTTTTCAAAGAACTATTTTCTATTGGGACAGTCATATTTTCTCCTTAATTTATTTACATAATAATAACACAGGCGGAGGCGGTGGGATTCGAACCCACGAGTCCAATAAAGGACGCAGGTTTAGCAAACCTGTGCCATACCATTAGGCGACACCTCCATATTTTAAGCGGAGGGTACAGGATTCGAACCTGTGCGGGCGTGAACCCACAAGATTTCAAGTCTTGCGCCATAAACCGCTCGGCCAACCCTCCATACTTTGCCAATTATACCATCCAGAGGTAAAATTGACCTCATGTTTCTTCACACTATTGTAGCCGGCACATTTGACCATCTTCACCTTGGTCATCAAAAACTTCTTAACATGGCTTTAACCAATAGCCAAGAAGTCTCTGTTGGCCTCACTCAAAAAAATCTATACCAAAAAAAACCTCTCTCAAGCCTAATTGAATCGCAATCAAAAAGACAAAAAACTCTAAAAAAATTCCTTAAACCCTACCCCGCCTCTACCATCTTTTCTCTCTCTAATCCCCTTGAACCCGCCGCCTCATCACCTCTTTTTGATAGCATCATCGCCTCAACCAACACCCTAAATGCTGTCCAAAAAATCAACCAACTTCGTCTTAAAAAAAATCTCAATCCCTTAAAAACCATCATCATTGACCTTCTAAAAAGCTCAGATAATAAATCCCTCTCTTCCACTCGTATTCGCCGTGGTAATATCAATCGCCAAGGCTACGCCTACCACCAAGTTTTCCCCAAAAACAAAAAGTTAAGCTTGCCCCCCATTCATCGTCATTCTCTAAAAAAACCTTTTGGCCTCCTTCTTACCGGTAGTTTAAATACTTTAGCTTGGGCCAGCCTTAAAGCCAAAGATATCTTAAAACAAAACCCTCCCACCCTCACTATTACCGTTGGAGATATTGCCACCCTCTCTTTACTAAACCAAAAAATCCATCTGGACCTTGCTATTATCGACCTAAAAACCAATAGAAAACCCTTCTTTGCCAGTCCCAATCAACTCGGTCTCTCCTCTGTCACCGACCATATTGTCAACAACCCCCCCGCCTCCATCACCCCTGACTTAGTTAATACCCTCACCCTCTCTATTAATCAACTTACTTCTACTAATCCCTTGAGGGTAGAACAAAGCATCCTAGTCAAAGGCGAAGAAGATTTAAGCGTTCTCCCGGCTATTCTTCTTTCTCCCTTAAACACCGCCATCTTTTACGGCCAACCTAAAAAAGGTCTTGTCTACATAAAAGTCACCGAATCCGCCAAACAAAAAGCCCTCATTCTCCTCCAAAAACTTATCTAGCCAACGTCAAACCCCAAACTCTCTTTACTCCCGATTTCTTTAAAACTCTACCTGCCGATCTCATCGTCTCTCCCGTCGTCCACACATCATCAACCAACAAAACATTTTCAAATATCTTTCTCTCACCAATTACAAACGCCAACTTCAAGTTCTCTCTTCTCTCCCTCTTACTTAGTTTCGCCTGAGGTTTTGTTTGTTTTTTTCTCACCAAAACCTTATCTTTTAATTTAAAGTCAAAAATCTTAGCTATCATCTCCCCCATCACCCCAGCTTGATTAAACCCCCGATAATTTAGCTTTCTCCAATAAAGAGGTACCGGCACTACCACTGGCTTTAACTTCAAAAAATCAATCAAATCTGCCGCTTGATTACTCTTTAATTTATTTTTAACTGCTGATAAAAAAATCTTATAAAACTCGTCTTCAAGCTTTCTTAAAAACTTATACTTTAAACTTCTAATCCCCGCTCCAATCAAACCTTTGTATGCTAAAAAACTTACCATCCCATCAAGACTATCTTTATTCCTACAACCAAAATGAGTTACTCCCCCAATCGATTTTTCATTACACTCTGAACACCTCCATTCATCATCAAGCCTAACTTTACTCAAACACCGATCACAAAAATACTT
>JBDRQW010000018.1:0-3367 GCA_043826085.1 Candidatus Beckwithbacteria bacterium
AAAAATATGGTTGTGAAAAAGTGTGAAGACTGGCAACATGGTAAGTCGAGTGGAGTAGACCAAGCGATTGTGAGAGAAGGGGGAGTGAGGCTTTTCTCACAAGGTTCCGAACTAGGTCCGACGCAGGTCGGACTCGCAAGAGTACTTGCTGAAGTTCGGAACCTACGAGCATTAATTTTAATAGATAGTGGGAGGCCGAGGGAAAGTACGGGTGAGATGGTGAAGCAAGTGGCTGAAAGATTTCAGAAAAATAATTTAAGATTTAAGAAGATTTTTAAGAGAATGGGAGAGATAGCCGAAAATTGGAGCGTAGATTTAATTCAAGAAAATCAAAGGTTATTGGAAAAAATCAGAGTGGTGGGTAAGAGGGCTAAAAAAATAATTAGAGAGATAGAAAAAATTGGGGGAGTTGGAAAAGTCTGCGGAGCGGGGGGAGTTATTAAGGGGTCTGGTATAATCTTGGCTTATTTAAAAAATAGCGAAGGATTAATTAAGTTAGCTACGACTAATAAGTATCCTTACTATCAGGTGAAGTTGGGAGTGGAAGGGGTTTTTTATGAATAAAATTAAAGTTTCAACCCCCGGTAAGCTGATGCTTTTTGGCGAACATAGTGTGGTTTATAACAGACCATGTATAGTGACGGCAGTTGATCAGAGATTTGAAGTAATTGTTGAGAGAATTGAAGGCAAAGAGATGATTGTTCAGGCGCCGGGAGTGGGAATTTATGATTATCGAAAAGATATTGATAAGTTGGGGGAGACTAGAATTACTAAAGAGTTAAGGTTTGTGGAAGTAGTGGTAAGGGAGTTTTACAAGAAGCATACCAATGGAGGAATTAAAATAGAGACTAGCAATCATTTTTCATCAGAACATGGATTTGGATCTTCGGCGGCGGTAACGGTGGGGCTTTCTAAGGCTTTGCACGAGATGTTTTCTATTAAGATGAGTAATAAGCAGTTGTTTGATTTTTGTTATGAGGTGGTGCTTCAAGTTCAGGGAGTGGGAAGTGGTTTTGATGTTGCGGCGGCATTGTATGGTGGTTTGGTTTATTTTGTGACGGGAGGGAAGAAGATAGAAAAATTCCAGGTACGGAACCTGGAATTTGTGGTGGGGTATACGGGGATAAAGGCGGATACGCCGACTTTGGTGAGGCAAGTGGGAGAGATGAAGAGACAGCATTCAAATAGAGTAAAAAAGTGGTTTGATGAGATAACTTTGATTGTGGAGGAAGCTAAAGTAAGTTTGGAGAGTAGAGATTGGGAGCGGGTGGGGGAGTTGATGAATAAAAATCAGGAGATTTTACATCGATTGGGAGTGAGTAGCGTGGAGCTTGATCGGTTGATTAAGGCTTCGAGGGAGGCTGGAGCTTTTGGAGCTAAGTTGTCTGGGGCGGGTGGTGGAGATTGTATGATTGCGGTGGTTTCTAAAGAGAAAAGAGAAGGGGTTGAGAAAGCGATTGAAGAAGCGGGCGGAAAAGTTTTAAAAGTGAAACTTGGATCAAGGGGAGTTAGAATAGAAAGATGAAGGTAAAAACTAAGTCACCAGCCAATATTGCTTTTATTAAGTATTGGGGAAAAACTAACCCAAGAGCAAGGGTGCCTCAAAATAACTCGATCTCTATGTGTTTATCAGAGATGTTTAGTGAGTGTGAGGTGGAGTTTCGAGATGATCTAAAGAAAGATGAGATTAATTTCGTTGGAGAGAAGGTGGTGAAGAAAAAAGAGATAGAAAGAATAGTGGAGGTTTTAGATAGAGTGAGGAAGTTGGGAAAGACTAAGTTAAGGGCAAGGGTGGTTACCAAAAATAATTTTCCTAAAGCAACGGGGATTGCTTCGTCAGCCTCGGGCATGTCTGCATTAACATTGGCGGCTTTAAGTTCATTGGGGATTAAGATGTCTCAAAGAGAATTGTCAAAGCTATCTAGACTAGCTTCGGGAACAGCCTGCAGATCGATTTCTGATGGATTTGTAGAGTGGGTAAAAGGTGAAAATGCAGATAGTTCATATGCCAAACAGCTTTTTATGCCTGATTACTGGCAGATTTGTGATGTGGTGGCAATAGTAACTAAAGAGATGAAAAAAGTAAGTTCAACAGAGGGCCATGCTTTGGCTGAGACCAGTCCTTTTTATGAGACGAGATTAAGGGGAATGGATAAAAAGATAAAAGAAATAAAAAGAGCTATGAAAGAGAAGAATTTTTCTGAGTTTGGGAAAATAATTGAGGCTGAAGCTTTGAGTATGCATGCAGTTTGTATAACTAGCGTTCCGTCAATAATTTATTGGAATAAGACAACATTGACGATAATAAAAAAAGTTATGGAGTGGAGAAAAGGTGGAGAAATTGAGAGTTATTTTACGATTGATGCCGGCCCAAGCGTACACGTAATTTGTAGAGAGAAAGATAGTAAAAAAATAGCCCAGAGGTTGAGAATAATTGAAGGAGTAAAAGAAGTAGTGATTAATAATCCTGGGATTGGAGTTAGAGTAGTTTCTACATGAAGGTTACGAACCTTATGGTGGGAATTATTTGCCGAGGTTTTGGGTTTGGGTTTGCCACCAGAGAATGGCTTGGTCTAGTTCTTTGGCTTTAAAGTCGGGAAAGAGAGTGTTGGTGAAGTAGAGTTGAGTGTAGGCTAATTGCCAGAGCATGAAATTTGAGAGGCGTTGATTATTTTCGCCGGTGCGAATCAAAAGATCGGGGTTTGGAAGGGTGGGAGTGTCGAGATATTTTTGGAAGTCCTTTATAGTGAGTTTTCTCAGGTGACTAGCGTCACTTGAGTCCTGAAACTTCGAAGGTTCCGAACCGGCAGTTTTTTCGGGTCCGAGTACGAACTCGAGTCCTTTAAGGTCCGGCCTTGAAGTAGTAACTTCAAGAACGGACCTTGACTCAAAAAGTTTATTTATAGCTCTTACAATTTCATCTCGACCACCGTAGTTGATGGCAATGTTGATAGTAATATTTTTATTGTTTTTTGATTGGTCGACAACTTGATTGATTTTGGTTTGTAAGGATTTTGGAAAGGGTGAGAGATCTCCGGAAGTAACTATTTTAGCTCCTTTTTTGGTTAAGATTTCCATTTTTTTGTCAAAAAAGTAGTGCATTAATTTAAAGTATTGTTTCATCCAAGTTTGGCCTCGTTTCCAGTTTTCGGTAGATAGAACCCAAAAAGTTAAGTAAGGAATTCTTAATTTTAGACAGTGGTTGACTAAAGCTTCTGTGGTGTGATCGGTGGCGTATTTGTGACCAGAGAATTCTGACTTTCCTTTTTTTCTGGCCCAACGACGGTTGCCGTCGCAGATGATGGCTATATGTTGAGGTAGTTTGTTCATATATTGAAGGCTACATGAAGGTTACGAACCTTCATGT
>JBDRQW010000019.1:0-4652 GCA_043826085.1 Candidatus Beckwithbacteria bacterium
TATCTTTCACTGGGAAACTTTTCTCTCAAAGTCACTGCTTGTCTATCTCGATCGGATATAATCATCTCTTCTCTTTTAATCGGCCACTCTATATTTAAATCCTTATCAAATACACTAATGGCCACATCCCCGGCCGGATCTCGATCTTTATATAACCGATCCACCAAATAAACATATTCTACCGGACCCTCAAGCACACATACCGAATTAGCAACTCCCGGTAATATAAAAAGACCTCCACTAAGAGCTCCTTCTCCAAAACCCAGTTTAAAATTCACGGTCTTTTTAAAAGTCTCAGACTCAGGCCTCACATCAGCCAAAGCCGAAAAACTTACCCCCGTCGTCACAAAAATTAACTTCTTCCAATTTTCAGCATGCATTCCTCTCACTACATTTTTCTTAGACCGTGAATGATTTACTTGTTTAACTATAAACTCTTCCCCACTCACCTCTTCCAATTTATGAATGTATCCGGCTTCCGCAAAAAATCCTCTCTCGTCCTCAAACTGTTTTCTCTCCACATACCAAAGCCCTTTGATTCCCGTCTCAAACACTCCCTCCACCACTTCTAAATCCTTTGTTGGTTGATATAATTGCATAATTTTATAACCTCTCTATGGTTACGAACTTTAGCAAGTACTCTTGCAATCCCGAGTTTATCGAGGGACCAGTTCGTAACCTTGTTCCTACTTCTTTGGCTTTTTGCGTCGCCTCTCAATCTTTTTTAACGAATACATTAACCTTTCATGAAGATTAATATCCTTAATTCTGGCAAATCGCAAGACCGCCAACAATATATCTCCCAGCTCTTGCTCATAAGTCTCATCTTTTTGAGCGGCCAAATTAGTCCTTTTTCTCCCATGGAGAGCCAAGTAAGCTCTAGCCATCTCTCCAATCTCCTCAACTAAACTTAAGATCAACATCGATCCGTACTCTTCTGTGAACTTAACTTCTTTGTCAATCCGATCAAGTTCTTGGACATACACCCCAAACGGCGTTGAATAAATCTTCTTTTTTTTCGTTATCATTATCCTATTCTACTACATTTTTCTTAATAACCAACAAACTAAATCCAACCATCATTATCAACATTGATACTACCATCAAACTTTCAGGTATAAAATTCGTCAGTAACCACCCCCCAAAAACAGGCCCGACTATCTGGGTTAAACTCCCCAATCCTCCCGCCACTCCCAACACTGCTCCTTGCTCCTCTTCAGAAACACTTCTAGATATATCTCCCATCAATAGTGGTCTCGCCATTCCGCTTCCCAGTGCATAAATACTCATCACCCCCGCCACCATCCAACCACTTGTTACCAAACCCAAGCACAAAAGCCCAACAATAATAGCCACTAACCCAAAACGCTTTAAAGCTCTCTCGCCCCATTTATCAATCAATTTACTCAATAAAACTCCTCTCAAAATCACATTCACTAGCCCAATATATGCCAAGGTAAAACCCACATCTCTAGCCGTAAATCCCCATTTTTTACCTGAATACATAGCAAAGTTACCTTGCCACACCATCATTACTAAATTAAAGGTTAAAAAAATCATTAATCCTCTCCGAGTGTTTTCTAGACTTAAATACTTCTTAAACACTTGAATCTCAACTATCTTAATCTTCCCCATCTTTATCTTCCCTCGTTCAACTGTTTCCGGCAAAAATAAAACAGTCAATATAATAGTCAACAAACTTAACCCAGCCGCTAAATAAGCCGGAACCGCAAATCCAAACTTAGATAAGTAACCTCCTAATGCCGGTCCAATCAAAAACCCAATTCCAAAGGCTGCTCCACTAATTCCAAAAGCTTTACTCCTATCTTCTTTACTCGAAATATCACTAATATATGCCTGAGCAATAATAAAGTTACTCCCCAAAGCCCCATCAATCGCTCTGGATACAAACAACATACCCACCGATCTAGCTTGAGCCAACACCACGAAACTTAAAAATGTTGATATCTGTGAAGCAATTAAAAGCGGCCTTCTCCCATAGACATCCGAAAGCCTGCCCATAATTGGCGACGACAAAAACTGCAGTAAAGAAAACGAACCAATAATCAGTGATATTGTCAAGGGTGTTGCCCCCATTTCTTGGGCATAAAATGGCAAAAACGGCAGAATCAGAGAAAACCCCAGCACCTCAGTAATCTGAATCAATAAAATAATCAACAATCTTCGATCAAGTTTCATAAACCTTGATTATACTCCACTGACAGGGTCAGACCCTGTCACGCCATGATCGTGCTTCTCAACCTCATGCCCATGAGGAATTATCGACAAAGTTCCATACATAATCACCGCCCCAAAAAACAACGTCATCATCGCCTTCTTTTTATCTACTCCCTCTCCTGCGTGTGGCAAAAAATCACTCGCTCCCAAATACAAAAACATTCCCGCCGCCACTGCCAATAAGCCCCCAATTAAAGCATCACTACAATTTAAAAAATAAACCAACAACGCTCCCGCCACCGTCATCAAAGCCGACCCTAAATTAACCATAAAAATCTTCTTCTTCTTCCATCCGGCTTTAAGCAAAATCCCAAAATCCCCTATTTCATGAGGCACTTCATGTAAAAAAGTCGATAATGCTGTTACCAACCCCAAGCCCGGATTCACCAAATACGAAGCTCCAATCGCCACCCCGTCAATAAAATTATGAATCGTATCTCCGATTATTACCAACAACACCGACCCACTATTATCCTTACAACTATCTCCGTGGTCATGATGATGTAAATCACACACCAAATTCTCAAAAATATAAGCTCCCAAAAAAGTTAACCAAACCACCAAAAAACTTTTCTCTCCTCCAATATGTATCGCTTCCGGCAGTAAACCCACCAAAGCCACCGTTATCAACACCCCCGCCGCAAACGGTATCGAGTACTTAGATAAAACCTTAGACCACTTATCTATGTACAAAAACATCACTCCGCCCACCAAAGCTACCACACTCCCCAATAAAGCCAGAAATATCAACTCAGTTAATCCACTCATATCCGCATTCTATCACTTTTCCAAAACATAAAAAGTCGCCGGACCCTTATTTTTTCTTTTTACAAATCCACCTTTTCTCAAAAACTCTAACTCTCTATATGCAGTTCTCCCACTAACACTTGAAATATCCACCACATCAGACCTATATATCTTTCCGTTAACAGCAATAAAATCTAATACTCGCCTCTGTCTTTTTGATAAATAAACTGCTTCTTTGCCAATCTTAACCTCCACCGTAAAATTCTCAATTTGTTCCCAAACCTGCTCAAGTTCAAATAAAAATCCTTGTGCAAAATACTCCAACCAACTAGTTAAATCATTTTCTTTTCTAGCCTTTTCAATCGCTCGATAATAACTTTGCCTATCAAGATTATAATAATCTTCCAAAGCAAACATTTTCTTAATATCATACTGTTTTCTATATAAAATCAAAGTTGCCAAAGCTCTCGATGTTCTGCCATTGCCGTCCGCAAAAGGGTGAATTGTAACTAATTGATGATGTCCTATTCCTGCCATTATTACCGGTGAAATTTTAGACTCTTCTTCTTGTAAAAGCCATTTAGAAAATTCCTTCATCATCTTTACTGCCACTTTAACCTTGGGGGCTGTATAAATCACTTTATTACTTGGTCGAGAAACTATATAAACAGGGCCTTTTCTATACTTCCCGCATTTCTTATTTGATAAAATTCCTTCTGTGGTAAGGCTATGAATTCTTAAAATCTCTTTTTCCCAATCAAGCTTTTTCTTTTCCATTACCTCATCAATAAACTTTAAAACTTCCTGATAATTTATCACTTCTAAAATGTCTCTTTTTGTTGTTCCCGTCACTATCTTACCTGCCATCACTGCTTCCACGTCTCTTAAATCCAGGGGATTGCCCTCAATGGCCGTCGAAGAATGAATCATCCTTGCTCTAGCCTTACGAGTTAAAAAAACCTCTCTTTTAGGCAATACTTTAGCCATCAAAATCTTTTCTCTTAAAACAGCAATCTCTGTCAATAACTCTGACAACACTTCACTTATCCGATACTTTGGCTCAAACATTAACTATATTCTACATTTATGACCCGATTATGTCAAGGGTAATCGCGCCATAATCACGCCATTAATCGCGCCACTATTTTTTCTTCTCTTTCTTAATCTCTACCGGCTCTGGTTTCTTTACATCACCTTTAGACAATAACTCAATAATAGTATTAAGTTTTTTATTTAAGGCTTCAATGCTTTGGTTCAACTTTTCAATACTTTGCGCACTAGCCCCAGCCCCACCACTGGAAGATCTACTGGAACCTCTAGGAGCTCGGCCCCCTTGTTTTTCAAAACAATCACTGCAATATATTGGCTTATCACCACTTGGCCTAAAAGGTACTTTACAATCTTTACCACACTCATCACAAATCGCATCGTGCATTTCCGCTCTTCTTCTATCTCCTCCTCCACCAAAACTTCTACCACCACCGGATCTGTTGTCAAATCTATAATTACTCATAAATATTTTCCTTAAAAATTAATATCAATCTACAGTATAGGCATTATCTCTTTAAATAGCAAGGAGTCAACATAAATAATCAACCTATAGATAAATATCTAAAAAATATGTAATAATTACAACTACATATTTACTACTTAGATCCTAAGGATAT
>JBDRQW010000020.1:0-8156 GCA_043826085.1 Candidatus Beckwithbacteria bacterium
TATTTCTTTATTACTCATAAAATGTCCTTTCATTTTAAACCTCCACTTATCTAATTATTGATTAATTAGATTATGGATCAGTTTTTAGAAAGAGGACATTTCTACTTATTTTAAAGAGGACATTTTCGCTTAACGCTAACACGTTTTAGTTTGGTGGTTGATTTTTTTAAGTTCATTTGTTATACTTTGTTTATCACGATGACTGGACTAGCCTAAGGTTTCGACCGACCGCGAATGCCAGTCTTTTTATATTCTAAAGAATTTTTAAGTAAGTCGATACGAACAATATAGTTATTCTTGTTAAACTTACGCAATAAGCTTGAATAATGTTTTGTGGGTGCAAGTATTTTCAACAGTTTTTCTTTTTCTTCCAAATACTCGATTAAACAGAAAAAATCGCCATCGCCAGAAACAATAATTGCTTTGTCATAATTTGGATAGTGAATCATAGCGTGTAAAACTAGCTCTGCATCAACATTACCCTTAATCTTAACTTTTCCATTATCTTTATATTCCAAGGTTGGCTTGAAAATTAAAACAAAGCCACATTCCTGCAAAAAAGTGTACAAAGATTCATTTCCCTCTACGTGACCAATAAAAAGATAAGCCTTAGTTGCGTTATATTTGTTACGCAAGTATTGTCTAAATTTACGCCAATCTAACTTCCATCCTTGTGACCTGACTCCCAAGTTCAAATTTTGACTGTCAATAAAGGCATAATTAATTGGTTTTTTTAATGTCATGTTTTTAATCTTTTTTTCCATTTAAGTTTTTTCATACTGCTGCTATTAATTAATGACTTCATTTGAATAATGGCAATTTGGTTTAGCTGAATAAGTCTTTTTGGTTGTGATAAGCCTTGCCTAATTAATTCGGCATTTATTCCCTCTAAATTTGCCAGTACCACCAGTTGAGTTACATCAGCATAATCACGGAGATTTCCATCTTTACCAGAGTTTTTATCTCGCCACTCCTTAGCGGTTTTGCCAAATAAAGCTACATTTAATACGTCTGCCTCATTTGCATATACTATGGTAGCCTTGTTTTTAGAAATGTTTTTGGGGATTAAATGTTTTTTAATTGCATCCGTATGAATTCTATAGTTAATTTTAGTTAAGGTTCTTTTTACATCCCAGCCCAACGCCAACCGTTGACTCTCTTGTTCCTTAAGTCTTTGGAATTCTTTAATAAGATACAGTTTGAATTCTGGTGATAACCAAGTAGCAAACTCAAAAGCAATATCTTTATGGGCGTAAGTACCACCGTATCTACCAGCACTAGATTTAATACCTATTGCTCCTGTCTTCTTGATCCAGAACGAAGAAGAAACAATAAAACCATTAGAGCCTGCTTCGTTTTTAATCTTATGGAATTCAATAAGATTAAAATTAGAATTATGGACTTGTTCCCACGCACCCATAAATTGGATTGTATACTTCGTTGAAAGCCAATTTGAAATGACTACTCCACTATCATATGACTTGAATTTGGCCATGTCTGTGAGGGAAATATAGTCAGAGTCATTTTTATTAATGGTTGTAATTACGACACCTTGAACAATAATTTTTTTTGTTTATCTGGCAGATAGTTTTTAGGCTTAGTTACTTTTTTGCCACTTTTTATCTCTAAATCTTTGCGGGCGCTTCCGGCAACTGAACCACCTTCTTTGGCGGCTTGTTTATTTTCATCAAACCCCTGGGCGTTTTTATTTTTAGCAATTTCGGTAGTGGAGGCTTCGCCTAGCATGGAGAAAATTAACTCCAAGTCATCCATGTGATCGCGTAGATTTTCTCGTTTCAAGCCTTTAAATTTTTTGTATTGAGAAGGGGTCATGTTAAAAGCAGCCTTGGAGATCTCAGCAGTTAAAATTGCATACTCGCGACTCTCACCCACATTTCTTTTTTTCCACTCATCAGTTAAAGTTTCTCTAATCTCAATCCCACGCATACGTTTCTCAATCCAAGAATCTGGATAGCCTTTGGCTTTATACAAAGCTCTGGTTCTTTTTGTAGCTAGCTCCGGGTCTTCAATTTCTTGGACTCTTTCATAACCAACTCTGGCTAACCAGCGTTTAAAAGGCTCGGCTTTAGGAGAAGGGATGGATTGGATAATACGAAAAATACCTTCGGTGTTGGCACAGTTCATATTTTGTTTACCACCGGCGGTAGCAATTGGAAGGGTGTGGACAATTTGTCCATACCCTTTGTTTAACTCCAGATCTCGTTTGCGCATCTTATTAATATAGTCTTTGACATTAACCGAATCAGTCAAAGCTAAAACGACATCTTCTACTACAAACCACCATTCATTCTGATGAATAATTTTTCTAACTTTTTTGCCTTTGAAAATGGCAATCTTGGTGGTGATAATAATAGCGGATGTATTCATAAATTAAGCATGATTCTACTTATATAGTCATGTTAGCAAATAATACTTGGTTATGGAATAGCATAACAACCAATATCCTTTAAGGTTAAACCCTGTCTCTCCCGATTAAATCGGGATCGACTAAACATCTCGACTTTCAGTCGGGATTTCCGGAGAGGGTTTAACCTTTTTAAAGAGAAGGTTACGAACTCGAACTTCTTAAAGTTCGTAACCTATTTATCAAGGGCTTGGTTTAAAAGTGCGTCGGATTCGAAGTTTTTTTCGCGAGGAATAGCAATATAGGTGATGTTTGATTCAAGGGCGCCTTCAAGTTCACGAACTTTAATAACTAATGATCTAAGATTAGCATTTTTAATTTTCCAAAGGCCATTTAATTGATTAACTACCAAAGTTGAGTCTAGATAAAATTTTATTGATTTAGGCTTAAGTTTATTGGTAACTAAATATTTTAGGGCAAAAATAACACCTTGGTACTCGGCAACATTGTTAGTAGTAATGCCAATAACTTGACCAAATTGGTGAATAATTTTATTAAAGTCATTTTTAATAACTACTCCAATGGCGGCCGGTCCGGGATTGCCTCGCGAACCTCCATCGGTATTAATGATTAAGTCACTCATTTATTGGCTGGTCATCTTCCGTAGGAAGTGGGGGAGTATTAACCGTAGGATTTTTTGGTTTAACAATTAAGTGTCGGTTTCTGCCTTCGCCCTCTGATTCGGTAACTATATCTTTGTCAGTTTCTAAAATTAAGTGAATTGTTCTTCTTTCAAAAGGGTTTAGGTTAAAAAGGGCAATTGGTTCGTTTGAAAATTTTACTCTTTTAGCGGTATCTGCGGCTAAAACTTTTAGAGAATCTTCTCTTTTTTGACGGTAGTCACCAATATTTAGAATGACTCTGGTCCACGAACCTGACTCTTTATAAGCAATTAAACCAATCATTAATTGAAGGGCAAATAAAGTATCTCCGTGATAGCCGATTAAAATGCCGGAGTCGACTTCTTTTAATTTAATATCTACTTCAAAAGCGTCTGATTCTGTTTTGGTTATAGTAATTTTTTCCGAAGTGATATCGAGTTTTTTTAGTAAATCTTTGGTGATGGTTTCGAGCTTTTTTATCATATGGTTAAGGTTCGAATATTAAGGTTACGAACTCGAACTTCTTAAAGTTCGTAACCTTTACGAACCCTTTTTTAACATTAATTGCTGAACTAACATAAAAACTGAGAAGGTGAGCCAGTAAAGGACTAAGCCTGATGGAAATTTAAAACCAATAAAAATAGTCATTAAAGGCATCATGTAGAGCATTTGTGATTGCATGGCGGCGGCCATGTCATCTGAGCCTTCTTTGGTTTTTTTGGATTTTTCTTGAGTGGCTTTGGCTGCAGGCATCATTAACTTGCTGGATATAAATTGAGTGACGGCGGCGGCAATTAAGAAAAGCCCCGGAAGACGGTTAATTGTAAAATTAAAAAATTTGATATCTTTGATGACAAAAAGGTCCGGTTGAGTTAAGTCTAGATATAAAAATTTAGTATTTAAAGTAAAGTCTTTTGAGAGCTGTAAGCCTTGATAAAGAATTTTATTTAAGCTTTCGATCATGTCCCCATTTGGTTGAAGAACTTGATTAAAGGCTTGAAATAAAGCAATCAGGATAATTATTTGAACTATTTGAGGTAGACAGCCGGAGGCTGGATTAACGCCGTGTTGTTTATAAAACTTAAGTTGTTCTTTAGCAAATTGTTGTTTGTCCACCCCGGCGGATGAATCTTTGGAATATTTCTTTTTTAGTTTGGCTAATTCAGGTTGAAGTTCTTTTAGTTTTTTGGCTGATTTTAATGAAGGAAGAGTTAAGGGGGTGAGAGCGCCTCTAATAAATAAAGTTAAACCAATAATAGCTAAACCTAAGTTTTGGCCTAAAAACTGATAGAAAAAAATTAGGGCGTTTACTAAAGGTTGGTAAAAAATTGTGTTCCACATAAATCCAATCAAGGTTACGAACTCGAACTTCTTAAAGTTCGTAACCTATAATAACTTATCAATTCCTCCCTTATTCCAAGGGTGACATTTAAAAATCCTCCTAATACCAAGGAGGCTACCCTTTAATATACCATACTTGTTTATAGCTTGATAGAAATAGTTTGAGCAAGTGGGGATAAATCTGCAGTTTTTTGAGTTTTTGGTTAACTCTTGATAGATTTTTATTGATTTAAGGGCTAAATTCATAATTGCAAAGGTTACGAACTCGAACTTCTTAAAGTTCGTAACCTTCGTAACCTTAATTTGAGGTTTTCTTTGATTTGATTTAAGGTTTTGTCTACAATGGGATATCTGGCAATAATTAAAATATTTTGACCTTTTTTGAAAGTTTTTAAGTGAGGTTTTATAGCTTCTCTTAAGAGCCTTTTAATTTTGTTTCTAATAACGGCTTTTTTACTGATTTTAGTGGAAACAATAAAACCAATCTGTGGTGGTTCAAGGGATTTTGTTTCTAAAATCTTAATAACAAAAAAGTTAGAATTTAAAAAAATTGGTGAAGTTATGAGTTTTGGAATTTTGTAGCCGGGAAGACGGTTGATTTTTGGGATCATGCGGTTAGTTTTTTCCTGTGCTTGGCTCGACGACGCTTAATGACGTTCCTTCCGGTACTTGATCTCATTCTGGAAAAAAAACCATGAACTTTAGAGCGTCGACGTTTTTTGGGTTGAAATGTTTGTTTCATGGGTGTGATTATAACATAACATTGAGAGAGAAGGTTCTGAACTCTGGAACATCTGAAAGTTCCGAACCTTAACGGACCTTACGGAGAGGGTTCAACCTTTCTTTTTTCTGGGTGTTGACACAGTGTGGATAACTATGTATGTTGAAGATATTAACGTTTTTAGGTTCGGAACTATCTTTCAGTCACTACGCTCCTTGCAGACCGCCGAAAGTTCCGAACCCCTCCTGCCCTTAAATATATGAAAATTGAAAGTTTGTGGGCAACAATAATAGCTGAACTTGAATTAAATTTGTCTCCCGGAAATTTTACTACTTGGATATCTCCGCTTCAAGCCATTAACCTGACTGAAGATAAAAAAAATAAATTTTTACTTTTGATTGGTTGTCCTTCTATTTTTCATAAAAATCAAGTTTCTGATAGATACATTGGTAAAATTCAAGCGATTGCTGAAGAAAAATTAAAAACAAAATGTGAGATTGAATTATCTGTAGTGAATTTTGAAAGGGTGAGTAATAAAAAAGGAGATACTAAAGATGATCTTTTTTCTATTGATATAGATAAAATGGCTTTGGAGGCTTATGAAAATTCTTTTTATAAAGCGGGATTGAGTCCCGGCCTTACTTTTGACAACTTTGCGGTTTCAACCAGCAATGAGGTAGCTCATGCAGGCGCCAAGACAGTGGCGGAAAAAACAGGACAAGTTTATCCTTTAATTTTTATTTATGGTGGAGTCGGGGTGGGAAAAACTCACTTAATGCAAGCAATAGGGCACGAGATATTGAAAAAAAATCCAAATCATGCGGTTGTTTATTGTACCGGTGAAGAATTTACAAATGAGATTATTGAGGCAATTCGAGGTAAGTCTACACCTGTTTTTAGACAAAAATATAGAAAGGCTCAAGCTTTATTGCTGGATGATGTCCAATTTATTGGTGGAAAAGAAAAAGTTCAAGAAGAGTTTTTTCATACTTTTAACGCAGTGATTAAAGATGGTGGCCAGATTGTTTTAACCAGCGATAGACTTCCAAATGATATTAAAGGCCTTGAAAATAGATTGAGAAGTAGGTTTGAGGGCGGGTTGACTGTTGATATTCAAGAGCCCGGTTTTGAACTTCGATCAGCTATTCTTTTGATTAAAGCTGAACAAATGGGGGTTGAATTACCAATGAAGGTGGCTCAATTAGTGGCGGCCAATGTAGAATCTACCAGAATGCTTGAGGGAGTACTTTTAAAGCTAAATAATGAAGGAGCCATGAGAAAAGAACCATTAACTGAAGAGTTGGCAATGGCAATGCTCAACAAAATTAATGGTGAGGCTCAAAGCTTAAAAAAAATAATAACTCCAAAACAAGTTTTGTCAGAAGTGGCTAAATATTATCAACTAAAAACCAGTGAACTTAAAGGCAGTAGGAGGTTAAGATCTGTGGTTTTACCAAGACAAGTAGCCATGTATTTGATTAGAAAAGAAATAAATTTTCCATTAAAAGAGGTAGGCAGACTGCTTGGGGGAAGAGACCACTCAACTATACTTCATGGCCAAGAAAAAATTGGTAAGCTGTTATCAGCTTCTGATAATTTAAGAATGGATGTTTCAATAATTAGAAAAAACTTATATAAGTAATGTTGATAAGTTTAAAATATTGGGGATAAAGTAATGAGTTATCCACAATAATATGAGTTATCCACATATTATTAACAACAATATCCACATAAAATGGGTGGTTTTGCACAAGAAAATATCCCAAAGACACAAGACATAAAATCGTTTATAATGAAGATATTAACACTGCCTACTAAAGACTACTACTAATTATTAATTAAGGAGAAGAGAATGAAAGTTTCTTTATTGCAAGAAAATTTGGCTAAAGGAGTATTAATGGTTGAAAGAATGGTGGCCAATAAAGCTCAATTACCGGTTTTGTCTAATATACTACTTGTAACAGAGATGGGTAAATTAAAGATTTCTGCAACTAATTTGGAAACAGGGATGAATTTATGGATTTCCTCAAAGGTTGAAAAAACGGGGAAAATTACAATTCCGGCAAAAGTGTTTTTGGAGTTAGTAAGTTCTTTGCCAAAAGATACAGTAATTTTAGAAACGGAAGGAGAGAGGTTAAAGGTGGTTTGTGGAAAGTTTAAGGCTATTATTAATGGGATTTTGGCTGAAGAGTTTCCTGAGGTTCCCAGTTTAAAGGGGGGAAGTAAGAAGGGGGTGGAGTCGTTAATCATTAATACAGATATTATTGAATCGTGTGTTTACCAGGTGGCGATGGCGGCCGGGATAGATGAAGCTAGGCCAATTTTTACCGGAGTAAAGTGGGAAATTTCCAAAGACATTAAGTTGGCGGCTACAGACGGTTATCGCTTGAGTGTAAAAAAAATAAAAGGGGTGAAATGGGTGGGTGACTTAAAAGAGATGGTGGTGCCGGCTAGAGCTTTAATGGAGTTGACTAAAATTATTTCTAAGGTAGATGATGATGAAGTATTAATGGCGGTGACAGATAAAGATAAGCAGTTGATTTTGGCTTTAAAAGATGTGGAAGTGGTAACCAGATTAATTGAGGGTGAGTTTCCTGATTTTGAGAAGATAGTGCCTAAATCCTCAAGTACGACTATTGAGTTTGACAAAGAAGAGTTGACTCAAGCAGTTCGGGCGGCGGCTATTTTTGCAAGAGATAGTGCCAATATTGTTAAGTTTAAGGTGAATGATTCAAATTTATTAATTTCAGCCAATGCACCTCAAGTGGGGGAAAATGAAGTTAAGGTGAGTATTTTACAAAAAGGGGAAGATACCGAGATTGCCTTTAACAGTAGATATTTATTGGAAATTTTGTCGTTGATTAAAGCTGAGAGGTTGACTTTGTCGATGTCTGGTCCATTAAGCCCCGGTGTTTTTAAAGAAGTTCCCGATAAAGATTTTTTGCATATAATTATGCCGGTGAGGGTGCAGGGATAATATAGAAGGTTCCGAACTAGTCCCTCGACGAATTCGGCAAGCTCATCGCAAGCAAGCTCGGGATCGCAAGAGTACTTGCTAAAGTTCGGA
>JBDRQW010000021.1:0-3248 GCA_043826085.1 Candidatus Beckwithbacteria bacterium
TCCCTTACAGTCTGTTTCCACTCCTTGGCGCTTTCTATCTTTATCTGTTTTTTCGGCGGCTATTTTAGCCGGATTTTTAGTAAAAAATATCAAAACGCATTTTCTTAAACTCTCTGTATTTTTAGTATTAGTTATTTTATCTTTATATGGTAATCGCAATCACTTGCGCATTAACGAAGCTGTTAATTATAACCAAGGTTTTTTTGATAGCTACATCGGTGTAGCTACCGGCTGGAACGAGCATATGCCCATCTGGGTAAAAGACATCCCTAAATCTTTTCCTAAAAGTAAAGTTGAAATTATTTCCGGAGAATGCGCATTATCCAACCTAATCACCAAATCTAATCTGACTAGTTTTAATGCCAACTGCCAAAAAGAATCAATCGTTCAAATCAATACTGCTTACTTCCCCGGCTGGCAGATTTTTGTTGATGATAAAAATATAACCGAACAAGTTAAACAAACCCTTGAAATCTCAAACGGCATGATTCGTTTCACTATAAAAAAGGGGAAAACTTCAGTTAAAACCACTTTCGATAATAACTTACTATTAGTCTTGTCTAATCGAAGAAGATACCATACCGATAGCTAAAGAAACTAAGGAATTATATAATTCGGCTAATGACAACAAAGTCAAAATTCCGTTTTTATCTTTTTCTTGCGTTTATCATCGGTCTCATACCGGCAATAATCTTTATTCATATTGTTAACCAAGATATCGGAATCTATTTTCATATTTCAGACAGCCTGATGCGTTTTAAAAGCTATTCTTTTTCGGAAATGAATACCCCTTTTGGAATGGTAATTGTCTCCCGCCCCCCTCTTTTACCGATGCTTTTTATTACTAGCATCAGTATTTTCGGCCGAAACTTATTTGCCCTTTACTTGCCAATATTCCTCATAAGAATAGCTATTATTCCAGTTGCTTTTTTAGTAGCACGGTTTTTTTTACGCGATGAGCTTGCCTTTTTAGCTGCTTCATTATTGATTTTTTTTCCTAAACTCCAACTCTTTGTTTTATCTGACTTTGAAGCTGATGGCCTGGTGCTCCTTTTGTTATTGGGAGTAGTATATTTTTATTATTATCTAAAAAAGACAAAAAAACCGATTGGCTATTTTCTCTGTGGAATTTGTTTATCAGCACTTTTCTTATCAAAAGAAACTGGACAGGTTATCTCCTTTGGGGTCATAGTAGGTATACTTGCTGAAGTTGGTTTCAACATAAAAAAAGTTTTAAATAAACAATTTTTTCTCTTAATAATTCCTTATATAATAACTGTTATAACTTTTTGCTTATTTGCTTTCTCTCAAACTGGCGCTCCGCACCTAACCGGCCTTAGCAGCCAACAAAACCTTTCATTTCTACCGGCAAATTTATTAAGTACTTTTAAAACAATCATTTTATATACTGGTTTAGAAGAGCTTTTTTTTGCCGCTCCTCTTAAATCTGTCTTAATAAATATTTTCATTTTGGCATTACTTCTTATTGGGTTTTTGTACTTTGTAATAAAAAAAGAGTTTATATTGATATTTCCAGCACTGATATACTTGATATTTATAGGCACATTGCCTCCCAAAGAAACCAGCTCGGATATTCCCGGTAGCTTCCAATTGATTACTATTCTGGCTTTTATTATGCCTTATATTGCCATATTCATTTTTAAAGGTGTGGACTTATTGAATAAACAATTCATTCCCTTGATATTCGGGTCGCGCCGAAAAGTTTTTAAATTAACATCTAAAGTTATTTGTATCATATTAATATTTAAGTTCGTAAACAACTTTTTTTCTAAACCATATCTTCTTGAATTTGAAAACGAATATTATATAAATATTTCTACGGCTCTAACTAACAAAATCCCACTTCCATATGTAAACTTCTTACGCAATCCAAAAGGTCTTTATATACGCCATGAACCAAAAGGAACGGTAATTTCCAGTTTCATGAAAAATGCATACAGGGAAGATAAAATAAAATTGTTTACCCCATTATTTAAATTACTATTAGTTATTCCTCTTTCGTTTGCGATCATTTTAGGATTTCTCTAACTAATACTCAAAGCTTATTTTGAATAATACTTAACAATTTTTTCAACCGCTCTAATCGTATCTTCAACATCTTTTTCACTAATATGTGGGGAAAAAGGGAGGGAAATAGTCCTCTCTCCAATCCACTCGGCATTTGGATAATCACCCTTTTTAAATCCAAACGTTTCTCTATAGTACTTGTGCAGATGTAAAGCCGTAAAATGGACCCCGGCCCCAATATTTTCTTCTTTTAAGGCATCAATAAATCGATTTCGATTAATCTTTAATTTTTCCAATTCTAAATTAATGGCATATAAATGTCTGGCATGGACTATATCCGGCTCATCTTTTGCCGGTGGAATTACTCCATCAATATTATTAAAAGCTTTAGTATATATCAGCCAGTATTTATCTCTAATCTTTAAGTTAGCCTTAGCTCTTTTTAACTGATGGATTCCCAGGGAAGCCTGAATATCCATCATGTTGTACTTATAGCCCGGATATACTGCCTCATATGGTTGATAGCCCTCATTTGAGTATCTCTTCCAGGCATCCTTGGAAATTCCATGAAGCCGCCTCACCCTAACTTTATCCGCCCAAGTTTTATTATTGGTGGTTAACATCCCCCCTTCACCGGTGGCCACGTTCTTAGTTACATAAAAACTAAACGCCGTCATATCTGAAATCGAGCCAACCTTTTTCCCTTTATACCAAGCCTCGGTCGCATGAGCCGCATCTTCAAGAACATAGGCTTTAGCTTTATTGGCAATTCTTTGAATTGCACTTAGATTACATGGTCTACCATAAAGATGCACCGGAATAATTACTTTAGTTTTTTTAGTTATTTTTCTCTCAATTTCTTTTGGATCTATGTTTCCGGTCTCTTTATCTACATCTGCAAACACCACCTTAGCTCCTACGTGTAGGATTACATTGGCTGTAGATACAAAGGTTAGGGGAGTGGTAATTACTTCATCACCTGGACCAATTTCCAACACATCTAAACCTAAATGCATGGCCGCAGTAGCCGAATTTACAGATACCGCCTGCTTAACCTGGCAAAATTTAGAAAAATCTAACTCAAACTGCTGCACTTTCGGACCCGTTCCCCACCAGCCTGATCGCAAGGTCTCTAGCATTTCTTTTAGTTCATCTTGAAAAAATCTTGGCGCTCCAAAAACTAAAAACTTACTTCTTACTGGTTTTCCACCTTCAATTGC
>JBDRQW010000022.1:0-4483 GCA_043826085.1 Candidatus Beckwithbacteria bacterium
AATTTATCTATTGGTGAGACTATTTTAGGGGAAGGCTTTGGTTCTGGTTCTACTTTACTCTGAGTTGGAGTTTTAAAGCAGCCTGATAAAAAAATAGAAATTAGGACTAAAAAAATCAGTTTTTTCATATATTCCAATATAGCTTTTTATAAACCAGTCTTTTTATTTTACTGGGAACTAAAAAAGACAGTAAGGGTTTAATTAATTTCCATGATTCAGTTAAAGGATAGCCATATTTTGTTAAGGCTAGAAAACGAGCTTTTAGGGCTAAATATTCTTGAGTTTTTAGGTTTTTGACAGAGATGGCTTGATTATAATTAACTCGATACTTTAAGAGTGGTTGGGGTAAGTTAGCGGTTTTATGCTTTGCTATAAGGCGAAGAGCTAACTCATAATCCTGCGCATATGGAAACGACTCGTTATAACTTCCAACTTCTATCAAGGCAGATCGCCTAATCATCCAGGTTGGGTGAATAAAGGGACAGTAGTGAAGAATTACTTTTTTAAGGTGTTGGTTATCTATGGGATTGGTTTTTAATTTTAGTTTCTTACCCTCTTTGTTAATTAAAAAAGCGGCAGTGCCCAGTAAAGCAATTTCTGGATGATCTTCCAGGAACTTGAGTTGTTTTTCGAAACGATTGGGCAAAGAAATATCATCGGCATCCATGCGGGCAATATACTTGGTTTTAATAACTTTTAAACCTTTATTTAATGATTTAGTTAGGCCTAGTTGATGCTTGTTCTCTATTAGGATAACCCGAGAGTCTTGCTTAACAAATTTAGCTATAATTTGATTTGACTGGTCGGTTGAAGCATCATTAACAATCACAAACTGAAAATCTTTATAAGTCTGATTTAAGATGCTGTTAATCGCCTCCTCGAGAGTTTCGGCATTATTAAAGACCGCCATCAAGACAGCAAGTTTCATATATGGATAGTATACTATATGAATATGAAAGCATTTATTACTGGCATATCCGGTTTTACCGGGATTCATTTAACTGAATTGTTAAAAAAAGAAGGTTTTAAAGTTACTGGAATTGATTTAAAAAAGGGCAATTATTATCAATGTGATTTAACAGATAAAGAAAAGTTGTCTGAAATTGTTTTGAGGGAAAAGCCGGATTATGTTTTTCACCTGGCTAGTCCGATATTAAGAAGCGATAAATTGATTGATGAAACCTTGGTAAAAAACTTAAATGTTGATTTATTTGGCACAGTTAATTTAATTGAGGCAGTTAGTAAGCTTGATAAAAAACCTAAAGTTTTGATAACTTCAACAGCAGCGGTTTATAGGCAAAATATGGGTGAGCCTTTCAAAGAAACTGATAAATTGGAACCAAGAACCGCTTATGGTCTAAGTAAATTAACTCAAGAGTTAATTGGTCTTAAGTTAGCTGAAAGTTATAGTCTTCCCCTAGTGGTTAGTCGTAGTATTTTATTGATTGGGGCGAATCAGGCTGAGGGGTTTGTAGTTAATGATTTGATTAAACAAGTGGCTGAGATGGAAGTTAAGGGCAGAAAGGCCGTACTTGAGGTGGGAGATTTAAAAACCAGAAGAGATTTTACTGATATTCGTGATGGGGTCAAGGCTTATCTTACTATTATAAAAAAAGGTGAGCCTGGGGAAATTTATAATGTTTGTAGTAATAGAACTGTTGAGATAAGAGAAATTGTTGAGTGGCTTATGAAAAACAGTAGAGTCAAGTTTAGGGTAAAAGAAAAGTTAGAATGGCGAAAAAATGATTTAGATGTTTTGGTGGGCAATAATACAAAACTTAAAAAACTTGGTTGGAAAGCCGGATTTACGCTTGAAGACAGCTTAAAAGAAATTCTTAATTATTGGAGGAATATCTTCAAAGTAAAATCTTGAGGCCTACTGTTTTTGACTTTAGTAATTTTCTTTGATAACATACTAGTTAGTATAGAGTGAGAGGGTTTTTATTCTCCATGACGCTAACGCACAAAAGCTTAAGCGTGAGGCACTTTATATTATTAATAACCTTTCGGGGTTATTTTTTTCTTCGCTTATATCTTTTCTTTTTATCCATTACTGATAAAAATACTTTCTTTCCTTGTTTATCTTCTTCATAGATTACTCTTACTTTTCGAAGGGCAATTTTACCCCCTTCGCTGACTGATACCACAGCCTCGAGTATATAAAAAGTTCTGTTTTTTCTTTTGACGATATTTTGAATTGTTGTTGATTTTTTAGTAATTGATTTTGCATAAGGTAATAACTTTAATCTTCTATAAATGTCGTTGTAGTTTCGTTTTTTGCTACCTGTTGCGCCAGTAATGTGACGCCAACCCTTAAGGGAGAATCTCACATTTTGTTTAAAGGCAGGGCAATATATTTTTTGTTTTCTCCATCTGTTATATAAACAAAATGCCTTTTTTTTCGCTTTCTTCATGATTTAATTATACCCCGTTTATTCAGAGTTTTTTGCTCACTTTATTATTTTATTTGACCCATATTATGATTAACCCGATAATTCAAAGACTTGACTCTTGGAATTATCGGGTTAAAACAAGAGTATCAACCTTCAAGGTTTCACCTTGAGGGTTGATAGAGTCTGATAGTAGTTTTTGACTGTTTTTTCCCAAGTATAGTTGGTGGCAACAAGTTGGTAGCCATTTTGACCCATGATAGATAAAGAAGGGTTTTGTAAGCCAGCTTCATGGTCCTGATTAGAGAGTCTTGATCATTTGGTGAAATTAAATAACCATTATCTTGATTTACAAACTTGGGAACACTACCTACTTTGGTAGCAATCACCGGCAGTTTATGAGCCCAAGCTTCAAAGAGAATTAAAGGATGGCCTTCTTTAAATGAAGGAATGACTAGGCAGTGAGCTTTATATAACTCTACTTCAAGATTATTATCTTCCTCAAATATTTTTAATGATAAATGGAGACTTTACTATGATGCCATTATCCTTGATCTCTAGGGAAAAATTTGAATATATTGCCAGAAAGCAACTTGGATATCAATTACAAGATGCTGAGAAAGATTATTTTTTAACTTTAGTGATGGATATTTTTTCCAAATCAAAATTAAAATTCTAATACAAAAATCCTACTAACCATAAAGGAATAATTCGATCAAAGCCTAACTCAACGTTATCTTTTAATACATAAGAATTATCAATTTTAGCAATTTGTTTTAGTGTTTTTGATTTTCCGCCAATCTCAAAAATATATTTACCGTTCACAATAATATCACCTTTATCATGAGCAATAACTTTGTTTTTGTGAATTAATTGATTGATAGTAAAACTTTCGCGAATCGACCCAACACTTTGTTTTAAAGACTCTTTTCCCGTAATAGCTATATATAAATTACTATTATTAAGAAATATTTTTTGGGGTTTTCTAATCATTTTAATACCGGAGTCTGCAGGCCAAAGATATTGGAAAATATCTGATTTGTATAAATAATCAAGATAATTGTAAACAGTTGCCTTAGAAACACCTAAGGTTGAAGCCATTCTTGCTACATTGGGAATAAAAGGGTCAGAGGTGGCTACCAAATAAAGCATTTTTTGTAAAATTGGAGCAATGCTTATTTTTACATTAAAAACAGAAGGAATGTCTTCATATATAACCTTTGATATAGCGTTGCTTAATTTGTTTTGATAGTCAGAAATACCTTCAATAAAATAAGGATAGCATCCATTTTTAAGATATATTTGAAACTCATTTAATATTGTTGTATTAAGTTTTCGTAATTGTTTGGTAATTTTAGTAGCCAATTGTAAATGATTGTTAAAAAGTTCGGTTAATTTAATAACTGAAAATTGATCGGTCTCCAGTTTTAAATTTAGATATTCTC
This sequence comes from Candidatus Beckwithbacteria bacterium, assembly GCA_043826085.1. GTDB lineage: Bacteria > Patescibacteriota > Microgenomatia > UBA1400 > CG1-02-47-37 > CAXBYZ01. The sequence continues at coordinate 3,836 of JBDRQW010000022.1, forward strand.
TAAATGATAAATTTTTAAGATGATAAACAACCGCTCTTCTGGATAAATCAAAAGTTCCTTTAATAATATCTAAGCTGGAACTACCGGAAATAAGCAATTTCAATTTAGGAAAAGAGTCAAAAAGGGATTTTATCTCTTGTCTCCAGTTGGGATATTTGTGAATTTCATCAATTACCAATAGTTTCCCGGAATGTTGATAAAACTCTTGACCAATAGCAAATAAGCCAAAACTGTTTACAATCGGATTATCTGCCATAATATATAAAACCTCCTGTGATTTGGGATAGTTTTCCTGAATATATTGATGAAGCATTGTGGTTTTACCCACACCCCTCATGCCAATAATCATATTTAGCTGATAATTCCAATTAATTTGAGAATATAGATAACGTTTATATCTCGAAGTTGTTCGCTCCAGTGCATTAGTATGAAGAGTAAATAATTGATCAAGCATAGTAATGTCGATATTACCAAAATTAGATAAAAGAGTCAAGTGGAGATTACTATATGAAAGATTGAAAAGTTTGATAGTAATTGTTAACGGTTTTTTTCCAAGTGAAGCTACTGGAAACCAACTGATAACCATTTTGACCCATGATAGATAAAGAAGGATTTTTGTAAGCCAGTTTCATGGTTCTAATTAGAGCG
>JBDRQW010000023.1:0-14180 GCA_043826085.1 Candidatus Beckwithbacteria bacterium
TAAAAAAATTAAAAAATTGTTGGAGGCCCTTCGACTAAGCTCAGGGTAAATTTTATGAGTCATGTAGTAATTTTGGGAACTCAATGGGGAGATGAAGGTAAAGGCAAGATGGTAGATACTGTAGCTTGTAGCAAGGATTACAATGTGGTGGCGAGGTTTCAGGGAGGAAATAATGCCGGACATACGGTAGTGGTGAAGGGTAAAAAACATGCTTTTCATTTGTTACCCTCGGGAATTTTATATAAAGATAAAGTTTGCGTAATTGGTAATGGGGTGATTATTGATCCTAAGGTTTTGAACAAAGAAGTGAGAAATTTGGAGAAAAAAGTGGGCAAAAACCATGCTCGAATTTTGATTAGTGAAAAAGCCCACTTGATTATGCCGTGGCACCAGATTAGAGATGGAATTACTGGGGGAAAAGTGGGGACAACGGGCAGAGGAATCGGGCCAACTTATATGGATTATGTCAAGAGAACCGGAATTAGAATGATGGATTTTTCTAGCAAGAAAAGATTTTTTAATAAAGTGAAAGAGGATTTGGGGTGGAATAAAAAATTGATTAATTTATTAATGGATGAGTATAAGATCTCTAATGTTGATAGAAATAAGTGGCAGTTGAGGAAAAGACTAAACTTGAAGTTGATGGTGGATAGTTATTGGAGATATATTAGTGGACTGAAGAAGAATAGTTTGATCGAAGTGGGTGATGTGAGTCAGTTTTTGAATGATTGGCAAGAAAAAGGTAGGAAGATTTTGTTTGAGGGGGCCCAAGCAACTTTATTGGATGTGGCTCATGGGACTTATCCGTTTGTGACTTCATCTAATCCTACGGTGGGCGGTCTTTATACCGGCACTGGTTTTAGGCCAAAAAAATTAAAAGTGATTGGAGTGGTTAAGGCTTATACTACCAGAGTGGGCGAGGGACCGTTTCCAACCGAACTTTTTGATAAAATGGGAGAGAAGTTGCGGGTGGTTGGACATGAGTTTGGAACCACCACCGGTAGGCCGAGGCGTTGTGGTTGGTTGGATTTAACCATTGTTAATTATGCTAAAAATATTAATGGTCTTGATGCTTTGGTAATGCCCAAACTTGATGTTTTAACCGGAATTAATCCTTTAAAGATTGCGGTTTCTTACAAGATTGGTAAAGAAGTAAGTAGGGTGTTTACCACTGATCTTGAGAAGCTTAAAAAAGTAAAAGTGGTTTATAAAACTATGCCGGGGTGGAGTGAGGATATAACATCCGTGAGGCAGTTTAATAAGTTGCCAAAGGCGGCCAGAGACTATATTAAATTTATTGAAGAGTTTACCGGAGTAAAGGTAGAGATGATTGGGGTGGGGCCGGGGAGAGAGGCGATTATAAAAATATGATATACGATTATGTGATCGTAGGGGCGGGGCCGGCGGGATTGTTTGCCGGATTACGGTTAGTGAAGAGAAAGAGTACCAAGAAGATTTTGATAGTGGAGCAAGGGTTGCCGATTGAAAAGAGGCCTCGAAAAGAGACGATGCGGGGAGTGGGAGGAGCGGGGACGTTTTCTGATGGCAAGTTGCATTTTACGCCGGTGCTGTCTCATGAAAAACTGCTGGATATATTTTCTTTAAAGAAGTATCAAAAAAAACTGGATGAGGCGGATGAGATGTTTACTAAGTTTGGAGCCAATGGTGAGTATACGCCCAATAATATGGATTTAGCGGAGAAGTTGGTGGCTGATTGTCAACAGAAGGGAGTGTATTTGTATATTCGAAAGTGTAAGCATGTAGGTAGTGATGATTTACCCAAAATGATTACTAATATGGTCAAGTTTTTAAAGAAACGGGGAGTGAAGATTAAGACAGGGGTAGAAGTGAGCGAGATTTTAACCAAGAAAAAGAAAGTGGTGGGTTTAAAGACAAATAAGGGGATAATTAAAGCGAAAAAATATATAGTTTGTCCGGGGAGAATTGGGGCCAAGTGGTTACAGGATCAGGCTAGAAGGATTGGTTTAGATTACTCTTATCAAAAAGTGGAGATTGGAGTGAGGGTGGAGTTTCCGGCGGGAATTATGACTGAACATTCAAAGATTATGCATGAGAATATCTATAGTGTTCAAACTAAAACTTATGATGATGTGATTAGAACTTTTTGCCCGTGCCCAAATGGGTTTGTGGCGATTGAGCATTATGGCGATTTTTTGTCGGTTAATGGCCATTCGTGTAATTTGAGAAAGAAAAAATCAGAGAACTCAAATTTTGATTTGTGTACTGAAGTAGCTTTAACTGACCCAGTGGAGAATACTTTGGATTATGCTATTTCAATAGCTAAGTTGGCGACGACTTTGGGGGGAGGAAAACCATTAATTCAGCGACTGGCTGATTTACAAAAAGGAAGGCGGTCGACTTGGAATAGAATTGGTAAAAGTTATGTTAAGCCGACTTTGTTGGAGGTGACACCGGGGGATATCTCGATGGCTTTACCCTATCGATTGGTGACCAGTATTTTGGAGGGTTTAGAGAAACTAGATCGAGTCTTACCGGGAATTAATGCCGGAGCCAATTTACTTTATGCACCGGAGATAAAGTTACGGGGGAACAGGATAAAGATTAATAACAAGATGCAGACTCAGATTAAAAATCTGTATGTAGCCGGAGATGGGCCGGGGACTAGTGGGAATATCGTGGGGGCGGCGGCTAGTGGAATATTGGCGGCTGAGGGGGCCCTTAAGAGTTAAGTTTTTGTTCGAGTTTACTAAGCTGGAGAGTGACGAAGACGGCTAGGGCGGCGACTAAACCAAAGCCGGAGGTAGCTAGGGCAGTCATTTGTTTTATAACGGTTTTTGGTAGTTGTTTGACTGATTCCGGAGGAATAATTTTTTTTGCCATGGAGATAGTATAGCAGGTTTGGTTTTTCACCGCAAAAGATGCAAGAATTGTTGCGGGAATTGTTGGAATAGAGTAGACTAGGGTAATGTTTGAACCAAGCTTTTTGATTACCAATCCGATATTAAAGTATGTTGGGTTTATTGAGGGAGCTAAAGAGGTAATTGATTATGCGGTGATGGTGCCGGCCTGGGAGGCTAAGTTTCAAGAAGAGGCTATTGTCAGATCAGTTCATTTTGGAACCAGAATTGAAGGTAATGAGCTTAATTATTCTCAGGCACAGCGAGTATTAAAAGGTGAGGAGGTACTGGCTCGAGATCGTGATGTTCAGGAAGTGATTAATTATAGAAATGTGTTGGAGTATATAGATAAATTGGGAGAGAGGTTTGGTTTGGAAGGTCCGGGAGAGAATGCTTCGTATGGCGAGGTTTGGCTAAAGAAGATTCATGAGTTAACCACTGAGAAGATTTTGGATAGTAAAAATTCCGGTAAATATAGAAGTACAAGAGTGGTGATTAAAAATTCACAAACCGGTGAGGTTAGTTTTAGGCCACCTTTACCTTTGGAGATAAAAATTCAAATAGGAGATTTTTTTAATTGGTTAAATAGTGACTTAGGGCGGGATGTTCATCCAATTATGAGGGCAGGAATTACTCATTATGAGTTAGCTAGGATTCATCCGTTTGTGGATGGAAATGGCAGGGTGGCTAGGGGTTTTGCTTTGTTGGTTTTACTTAGAGAAGGTTATGATGTGAAGAGGTTTTTTTCGATTGAAGAGTATTTTGATAATAATGCTGATGATTATTATCAAGCTTTACAGGAAGTGTCTAAAAAGCGAGGGGATTTAACTCCATGGCTTGAATTTTTTACCAAGGCTTTGGCGGTGGAGTTGACTAAAATAAAAGAGAGGGTAAGGGGAATATCGATAGATTTTAGATGGAGAGATAGATTGGGTAGACAGATTGCTTTATCTGAAAGACAGATTAAGATGATTGAGTACTTGACTGATAATGAACAGTTGTTTATGAGAGAAGCCAGAAAGATGTTTCCAATGATTTCTGATGATACGGTTTTGAGAGACATTAAAAATTTGGTGGAAAAGGGAGTGGTGAAAAAGAGGGGAAGTACCAAGGCGGCTTTTTATGTGATGAGGAAGTAAAAGAGAAGGTTACGAACTTTAAGAAGTTCGAGTTCGTAACCTTGGAGAGGATTATTCACCCTTTATGGTTATTGGTAGGAGTTTTGTTTATAATTATAGATATGAAGAAGGATATAAGTAAAAAGAAATTTTTTGATAGAGATAAATGGATTAAATGAAGATGCGTAAAATAGTGATTGATACAAATATTTTTATAGATTGGAAAAGAAGAGGAAATTTATGGTTGGAGGAATTGGCTACTAGAAATGTGAAGCATTTTGGAAAAGTGAAGGGGTTGAAGATATTTGAGTAATAGAAGGTTACGAACTAGAATTTCGGAAAGTTCGTAACCTTGAGGAGCATTCACTCTCAAGAAATTGGTAAAAGTCGTGAGACTTTATATAATAAGATTATGCAATTTAAACGGATAAAAAAACTAACTGTTTTTGGTATCAATAATAAAATATTATTAAGTGTTTTATTTGTGTTTAGTGGATTATTTGTTTTGTTTTTTTTAAAACAATTTTGGTTTGATGATTGGTTAAGAATTGAATTTAATATCGGGTTAATAATTCTTTATGTTGGATTAGTGGGGTTGATTGTCAAGGAAGCCAGAATTAGAAAAAAACAAAAAAAAGTATTAGTTATATGGTTGTTAATTTTTATAAGTTTTTTTTACTATTTAGCTAGAGTTAGAATTCCGATATTGATTAAAAATGGAGAGATTCCGAAATTTATTATTTCTAGTTTTATTCGAGCTGATTATTATGAAATGTTGGCTGAAAAGTTTATTAATGAAAGAGTTAAGGCTTCGAATTATCAATATCAAAAAGGATTGGAGATAAAAAAAAGCGGAGATATAGATAGGGGGGCGAATATTTACAATAAAGCTATAAAAATAAATTCAGATTATTATAATCCCTATGCCGGCTTAGCGATTATTTATCTTGAGGAAGGAAATTGTAGCCAAGCCAAGAAAATACTAGATCAAGTGTTTTTAATTCTAAATAAATTGAATGATAAAGGTTGCGAAGAAGATTGTTTGGGATATTTTTATGGGCTAATGGGTGGAGCATACAGTTGCTATGGACAATATAGTCTAGCGGTTGATTACTTTAGTAAGTCGTTATTAATTAAGAAAACTCCTGATGTGTTGCATAATTATGGTTTGGCTTTGTATAATTTGGAGTTATATGATCAGGCTCAAGAAAGCTTTATTCAAGTAATTAATTGGCAAAATCATGAGTGGGGGATTAATAATGATTTAGAGGTAAGAGTTTCTTCATTGATAAATTTAGGTATGGTTTATTATAAACTAGAGGATATTGAAAAAGCTAAAAAACAGTTTTTAGAAGCAATAAACTTAGAGGGCGATAATGCCGTTGCTCATAATAATTATGGGCATATGTTAACATTTGAGGGGAGATTGGAAGAGGCGACAGCTGAGTTTAAGTTAGCAATTAAACTTGATCCAAATTTAATAATTGCTCAGGAAAATTTAGTAATATACTCTAAAAAATTAGGAGAATAAGATGTTGTTTAGAATGTAGAACCTTCAAGGATGATCCTTGAAGGTTCTTGTAGGTGGGTTGTACGTAAAACTTGACAAATGAGGGGGGTATTTGTTATAATTTGCCTATATGAAAGACTTTAAAGATAGAAGTATTCTATTAGAATTACAGGTAAATTTAAAGTTAAATAAGCAAGTATTGGTGATGACTGGAATGAGGCGGGTAGGAAAAACAACTTTATTAAAGTATCTATATGATCGGGTAAAAACTAAGAACAAAATTATCTTAGATTTGGAGAATGTTTTAGTTAGGAAAATTTTTAATGAAGAAAATTATGAAAATGTGGTTTTAGCATTAGAACAAGAAGGCTATGATTTTAGCAAGAAAGGATATATTTTTATTGATGAGATTCAGTTTGTGAGAAATAGTCCTTCGGTAATTAAGTATTTATACGACAAATATAAAGATGTTGATAAGGGGATTAAGTTTGTGGTGACCGGTTCAAGCAGTTTTTATTTAAAGAATTATTTTTCTGAGAGTTTATCGGGTAGAAAAGTTATTGTGAATATTTATCCATTGACCTATAAAGAATTTTTGGATTTTAAAGGGATAAAGAAGCAACAGTTTAAGAGTTATAAAGTTAAAGCCTTGAAAAAAATAGATTTGGCTCAAAATAAATTTGGTGAATTGTATCAAGAATATATGAAATATGGTGGCTTACCTGAAGTGGTGTTGGCAAAAAGCATAAAAGAAAAAAGACAATTGCTTGAAGATGTATCAAAATCTTATTTTCAGATTGATGTAACTACTTTGATGGACTATAAAGATGTGGGTGTGTTGAGAGATCTATTAATATTATTGACTCAAAGAGTAGGTCAAAAATTGAATATTACTAATTTAGCTAATGTTTTAAAGATCAGGAGGGATCAGGTGTATGCGTATTTGGAATTTTTGGAAGCAACTTTTGTAATTAGATTAATTTCTCAAAAATCGAGTGTTGATAATAAAGTTTCAGCTGATGATAAGCTTTTTTTTAGTGATAATGGTTTAGCACAGATGCTGGATCAAATTTCGGTGGGAAGCTTACTTGAAAACAGTGTGTTTATGAATTTAGCTTATGTTAATGATTTATCTTATTATCAGACTAATTCTGGACAAGAGATTGATTTTATCGTGGACAATAAAATTGGACTGGAAGTGAAAAGAAGCCCAAGTCAGCAAGATGTGGCAAATTTAAAAAAACGATTAAAAAGTGCCAAGTTAAAGAGAGGATATGTAGTGGGCTTAAATTTCTATGATAGTCAAGATGTAATAATGGCTTGGGATTTATGAAGTTTAAAAAGCTGGCACAATATTTTGAGAGAATTGAGAAGACGGCATCGCGGTTAGCGATGACTGAGATTTTGGCAGAGTTATTTGAAGAGTGCAGTGTGAATGAAATTGATTTGGTGACTTATTTGGCTCTTGGTAAGTTACGACCAAAGTTTGAGGGGATTGAGTTTAATATGGCTGAGACGATGATGCTGAGGGTGATTAGTGTGGCCTATGGAGTGGAGCTAGAGAAAGTGGAAAAAGAGTTTAAGAAAGTGGGAGATTTAGGGGGTATTCACCCCCTAAAGCTTGCAAAGAAATTAGAGAGTAAGGGGTATTCACCCCTTACGGTTATTGGTAGAAGTCAGAAGACTTTATCGGTTAGTGAAGTTTATAAGAGACTTTTTGAAGTGGCGGTGGATGAGGGGAGTGGGTCGCAGGATCGAAAAGTGCAGGCGATGGCGGGTTTGCTTAAGGATTTGGATAGTTTAAGTGCTAAGTTTGTGGTGAGAATTCCGGTGAATAAACTTAGGTTGGGTTTTTCTGACATGACGGTGCTGGATGCTTTGTCTTGGATGAAAAAAGGGGATAAGAGTTTGAGGCCACAATTGGAGAGACCTTTTAATGTGAGTGCGGATATTGGCAAAATTGTGAAAGTATTTAAGAAAAAAGGGCTTGAAGGAGTAGCGAGGATAAAGATAGAGGTGGGGGTGCCAATTAGGGCGGCTCAGGCAGAGAGACTGCCTAATGCTGAAAAGATGGTGGAGAAACTGGGGGTATTTGGAGTAGAGGGAAAGTGGGATGGACTTCGAGTTCAGATTCATGTGGATAATACCAAAAGACACGAGATTAAAAAACAAGAAGCTTTATTTGGAGAGGCTCATAAAAAGTTTGTGAGAATATTTAGTAGAAATTTAGACAATATGACTCACATGTTTCCGGATATTGTGGAGGCAGTGGAAAAACTTAATGTGGAGAGGGTGATCTTGGACGGTGAGGCAGTGGCTTATGACCCGAAAACCAATAAATTATTAAATTTTCAAGCGACGGTAAAAAGAAAGAGAAAGCATGGAGTTAGCGGGATGGTTAAAGAGTTGCCAATGAGGGTGTTTGTTTATGATATTTTGTTTTTAGATGGGGAGAACTTAATTGAGAAACCGTTTAAAGAGAGACGAAAGAAGTTGGAGGGTATTCTTGAAAGCAAAGGTTCCGAACTAGCCCTTCGGGATCGTCCCAATTCAATTGGGACTGGAAGTTCGGAACCAACGTTAGTGTTGGCGGAGCAGGAGATTGTGAGTGATGTTAAGCATTTAAGAAGACTGGTTAAAAAATATTTAGGGATGGGGCTTGAAGGAGTGATGTGTAAGAAATTGACCACTGTTTATCAAGCGGGATCGAGGAACTTTAATTGGGTGAAGTTTAAAAAAACTACTGAAGGGGAATTGGTGGATACTATAGATGCGGTGGTGATGGGTTATTATCCCGGCAAGGGGAGAAGAGGTGGATTTGGGATAGGAGCTTTTTTGGTGGGAGTCCCCGTAAATTCACCTGACGGTAAAGCGGGGTTTAAGATAGGTAGTATTGCAAAAATAGGCACGGGAGTGACTGATGAAGAATGGGGGGAGATTAAAAAGAGGTGTGATAAGTTGGTGGTGAAAGATAAGCCTGAGGAATATGTGGTGGATAAAAACTTGTTTCCTGATGTGTGGGTGAAACCGGAAATGGTGGTGGAGATTATGGCGGATGAGATTACCAAGTCTCCAATTCATGCCTTTGGATTGGCTTTGAGGTTTCCGAGACTAGTGAGATTCAGGGATGATAAAAAAGTGAGTCAGGCGACCAGTAAGAAAGAATTAGAGAAGTTTTTTAAGATGCAAAAAGTAGAGTAAAAAAGTACTTGACAAGTACAAATATATAGTTATAATGTATTTATATGTATTTGAGGTTATTGAGAGCGCCCAGGCGAACCAGTTTTTTCTTGTTTGGTCCACGGGGAACGGGTAAAACTACTTGGGTGAAGAAGAATTTCCCCAAAGCTTTATATTTTGATTTATTGAAAGGGGAAACCTTTAATTCTTTATTGGCTAACCCCAGTCGATTGGAAGAGCAAATACCAAAGAATTATAAAGATTGGGTGGTGATTGATGAGGTTCAAAAAATACCTGAATTATTGGATGAGGTACATCGGTTAATTGAAGCTGAGAAATATAAATTCATTTTAACCGGATCTTCGGCACGCAAGTTACGCCGTGGGGGAGTGAATTTATTAGCAGGTAGGGCGGTGACTCGTTATTTTCACCCATTGACGGCGATGGAGCTTAGCAATGACTTTAAGTTGACTGATTATGTTAAGTTTGGAGGAATGCCCAGTGTATTTTCAGCGGAAGATAAGATGGATTATTTGAAGAGCTATGTAAAAACTTACTTAGATCAAGAAGTGGTTCAGGAAGGGATTAGCCGAAATTTGGGAGCTTTTGCCCGTTTCTTAGAGGTGGCCAGTTTTTCTCAGGGGTCGATTTTAAATATGTTGGCAGTGGCAAGGGAAGCGGGAGTGGGGCGGAGAATGTCGGAAAATTATTTTTTAGCTTTGGAGGATTTATTGATTGGGGTAAAACTGCCGGTTTTTGGGAAAAGAGCTAAACGTCGATTGATGAATAAAGCCAAGTTTTATTTTTTTGATGCGGGAGTGTATCAGGCGATTAGACCGATCGGTCCATTTGACCAGTCGGAGTTTATTGGCGGGATGGCTTTGGAGACAGCGGTGTTTCAGAATGTGCGGGCGGTGAATGATTACTTAAATTTGGGCTATGATTTATTTTACTGGCGGACAGTGAGTGGTTTGGAGGTGGATTTAGTGGTTTATGGTAAGCGGGGAATCAAAGCATTTGAAGTGAAAAGCAGGCAACAGATTGACTCTAGGGATTTGATTGGACTGAAAACTTTTTTAACCGACTATCCTGAAGCCAAAGGTTATTTGATTTATGGAGGTAAAGTGAAACAGTATCGGGAAGGAGTGGAGATTTGGCCGGCAGAGGAGGCTTTGAAGTCTTTGGGAGAAATTTTGTAGGCGGCGAGTAGAAAAGAGTTGGAGAAGTTTTTATGTAGAAGGGGTAGGGTGCGAACCTACTGTTGAATATAGATGATTGATTGGTCACATACTTGACTTGATATTTTCTTTTTATTTTGGTTTAATTAGTATATTCACAATCTATTATTATATTAATTAACTTGAGGTTATGTATATGAAACTTAAATTATCAATGATATTTGTGTTTTTATTATTAATCTTTAGTTTTGTTTTAGTTGGTGAAGTAAGAGCAGGTTGGTTAATAGATGGTTCCGGAACGTTGGTTGAGGTGGATAGTTTAGCGCTTGATTTAGGAGAAGAAAATGAAGTGATGATTGCTGAAATGGATATTAATGATTCAACTGATAAGCCGTTAGTTAAAGGAGTAGATAGAGCCAAAAAGCTTAATCAAGACACTGATGATCGTAAGAAACAAATGAAGTATTTGAATCAGTCAATACAATCAAAAATTGAGGTGGAAGAAGGTAGGATAAGAGTGCAACAGGAAGTGAAAAACAAAGATGGATATGCTTGGCAGAGAAAGAATATATTACTACCTCAAAGTGAAATATTAAATATTAAAAGGCCAGATGGTAAGTCGATGAGGATTAGTGTTAATGAAGAAAATAAGCTAGAAATTGATGGAGCTAAGTTAAAAACTAAAACAAGTAGTGCTTTGGGAATTGGAGAGGATAATAAACTGGTAGTTACTCGGAAAGATAACCTTGATGAGGTAATTAATTATTATCCTGACGTAGCTAAGGTTAAGCTTGAAGAAGAAGGAATAAAGGTTATTAGTGAAAATGCTGAGTTAGATTCAGAAAAAGAAACATTGGTGTATAGGTTTGAAACAGAGAAAAAGAAAAGACTGTTTGGCATTTTCCCTTTTTATTTTAAAAATCTGACTGATGTTTCAACTGAAACAGGAGAAGAAGTAGAATCAATATTAACGGAAACTTCTACTTGGCGAAAGATTTTATCAAAACTCTCTTTTTAATTGTTCGGAGATAAGGAATTTTCTGGTTTTGATGGGAATAAATTTCATGAGGGGATTGTAGCATATCAATATTTTTAGATTGACTTTGTTTTTAACTACAGTGGCTTAAAAATTTTCTTCCCGGAAGAAGTATATTTTTTCCTGGAGAAAGACTAATTGTTTCTCTTGTGGTAGTTCCGGCTCGATTGATGACTGTAATTTTACAAACAGCCGGTTGATTTAGTGACTTCAGGGAGTCTCCCTGAAGGTGTTTAATAAGGGGGGCGTAGAGGTCTTGGTTTTGTTTTGGGATTTTGAGATGGTGGTGAGTGGGTTTATCGGTAAATTTTAGTTTATTAAAATTGCGGATGAGTAAGAGGGGGGTTTGCTCATTGCCTTCGCCCATTAAGACTGCACTTAAAGAGGCTAAGCCATCAACAATATTAGAGTTACCTTGAATGATTTTATGGTTAAAAATATCTTTTTTGCCAGAGTATTCCTGGTTGGGGTAAAAACCGTGAAAACCAATTGAAATACCCATGTGACCCCAGCGCATGGGAAGGCAAAAAGAGTCAATGATTAAAATGCCAAGATTTTTGATTTTGTGTTGATGGCGAAGGTATTTGTAAATTTTTTCGGCGGTTTGATTTGGATTTTTAGGCCATAATACATAATGGTTATTAGCATTTGAACGGTCGATGCCGGCGTAGGGAGTGAGGGTTTGGTCTTTAATGGTGAGGGAATGGGGGTTGTCTTTGAAATATGCATCAGCTTCTTTTTTAATTAAGTTTATTTTTTGTTGAAGCGGAGGTTGAGATTTATCTACTTTAATGCAAAGACCTTGGTGAATAGAGATGATTTTTGAGGTGATGGCTAAAACGTCTTTTTCTTTTAGTTTAGGCAAGTGATTGTCTAAGAGATTATATAAGTTGTCTTTTGGTGGCAGGAATTTTCTGGTTTTGATGGATATGAATTGCATTGGCTGTTATGGTAGCATGAAACTATGTATTTTGTTTATGTTTTGTTAAGCTTAAAGGATAAGAAATTTTATGTTGGCATGACAAAGAATATAAAAATGAGACTATTGACTCATAAAAAAGGAGAGGTGGTTTCTACTAGATATAGAAGGCCGTTGGAGTTGTTGGGGTATGAGGCCTATTGGTATAAAGTTGAAGCTGGAGCAAGAGAGAGGTATTTGAAAAGTTTTAGTGCGAGAAAAGAGTTTAAAATTAGATTTAAAGAGAGTTTGGCCCGGTATTCACCGGGTAAAGATTTGAAAAATTAAGGAGAAGGGGGTATTCACCCCCTTGATTGATAGAAATATGAATATAACCTTAAAGGGATTAACTGCCAATAGAGCGGAAAAATTGTTAAAAGAGTATGGGGAGAATAAGTTGAAGGCGAAGAAGGCGGTTAGTTGGGTAAAAGTGTTATTGGATCAGTTTAAATCTCCATTGATTTATATACTGGTAATTGCTTCAGGGGTTACGGTGATGTTGGGTGATTTTATTGATGCCGGAGTAATAGGGGCGGCGGTGGTGTTAAACACTATTTTGGGATTTTATCAGGAGATGAAGGCGGAGAAAAGTTTGGAGGCTTTGTCTAAAATGTTATCTCCTAAAGCTAAAGTAATTCGAGATGGAAAAAGAGAGTTGATTGAGGCTAGCTTGGTAGTACCGGGTGATATTTGTGTTTTGGAGTTGGGTGAGCGGGTGCCGGCGGACGGGATAGTGGTTGAAGCAAATGGTTTGAGTATAAATGAGGCGATGTTGACGGGGGAGAGTGTAGCTGTGGAGAAGGGGGGTATTCACCCCCTAAAGCTTGCAAAGAATCAGGAGAGCAAGGGGTATTCACCCCTTGCGGCTATTGGTAGTAGTGAAGAAACTTTGAAGTTAGAAGCACAGAATCAGGTCTATATGGGGACGATGGTGAGTGGGGGAATTGGGTTGATGGAGGTTACTAAGACCGGACAGGAAACAGAGATTGGCAAGATTGCGGAGAAGTTGACCGAGACTAAAGAAGAAAAAACGCCACTGCAAAAGCAGATAAATAAGTTTAGCAAGAAATTAGCCATAATGGTGGGGGTAATTTCTCTAGTAATTTTGATAGCGGGATTGGTGGCGGGAGATCCGTTTGTGGAGATTTTTACGACGGCGGTGGCGGTGGCGGTTTCGGCAATTCCTGAAGGACTGGCGGTGAGTTTGACGGTGATATTGGCAATTGGGATGCAGAGAATTTTTAAGAAAAAAGCCTTGGTGAGAAAGTTAATGGCAGCTGAGACATTGGGATCGGTGACGGTGATTTGTGCGGATAAAACCGGAACTTTAACAGAAGGAAAGATGAAGGTGGTAGATTGTTTAACTTCGGAAAACCAAGGTTCCGAACAGATATTTTCGGGTTCGAGTACGAACTCGAGTCCTCAAAGGTCCGGCCTTAAAGGATTACCTTCAAGAACGGACCTTAATTTACAAGAGACTTTGATGGTTAAGATAGCCGTTCTTTGTAATGATATGCGGGATCCTTTGGAGATTGGGATGATGGATTGGGCCCAGGGTTTATTTTCGGGTTCGAGTACGAACTCGAGTCCTCTAAGGTCCGGCCTTAAAGGAGTACCTTCAAGAACGGACCTTTCATTGGAAGTTCGGAACCTTAGAACGGACCTTTCATTAGAGACTTTGGAGAAGGAATATCCGAGATTGGATCAGATTCCGTTTGATCCTAAGTGGAGATACATTGCCACTTTACATAAACCTCAATCACGCTCCAGGAGCGTGATGAGGAATTTATTGTTGGTGAGTGGGGCGCCGGAAGAGATACTGGATAGATGTGAGACAACCGAGGAAAGAAGAAAAGCGTGGGGGGAGAGGTTTGTGGAGGAGGGCAAGAAAGGGAGGCGATTGGTGGGTTTTGCTTTTAAAGAGATTTCTAAAGATAAAATTAATGATAAGGATATAAAGGGTTTGAGGTGGATAGGGAGTTTAGCTTATGAAGATCCGGTCAGGATTGGAGTAGAAAAGGCTTTGAAAGAAGCTAAGAGCGCGGGGATTAAGGTAAAAGTAATAACCGGGGATTATCGGTTTACGGCTGAGGCGGTAGTGAACCAGTTAAAGATAGAAAAGGGAGGACTTAAAAATTCGCAGATTATGGAAGGATTTGAGTTGGCTAAAATTAGTGATGAAGAGCTTAGGAAAAAAATAGATGAAATAGTTTTGTTTTGTAGAACTAAACCGGAGCAGAAGTTAAGGATTGTGCAAGCTTTACAAGACAAAGGGGAAGTGGTGGCTATGACCGGGGATGGAGTTAATGATGCGCCGGCGA
>JBDRQW010000024.1:0-2325 GCA_043826085.1 Candidatus Beckwithbacteria bacterium
ACCACTACCACTAATAAAACTATTAATACGGCCTGTCCGCTATTATTCTTCATATCATCATTTTAATCATAATTACTAATACTGTCTAGTTGAAACAGAAGTGGCAAAAGTTTGACTTACTTTTTCAGAAACCTTAGCTCCCGCTTGACCAACTGATAAAATAAAAGAAACAGTTACTATTTGATTTCCTCCGGTTCCTTCATAACAACTAAAATTTAAGGCAGACGCATTTGTCAAATCACTGGTTAATAATTGACCACTGTGATAACTTGAAGCTGAAGCAATTTTATCTCCATACACAGTAAACCATGTTTGCTGGCTATCCTTAGATGTTAAAGTAAAATTTCCAATACAATTATCAATACTTTCGGCTTCTCTAATCATCTTAGTCATTGACTTTAAAGCAAAATCGCCCTCTTGATGAACCTTGGAAACCAATTGAGCTTTAGTCCCGCCTCTAATTGTTGCCAAAAATATTCCAATCAAAGTCAAAGATAAAAGAGCCATAATCCCACTCACCGTCAATATCTCTATCAACGTATACCCCCTGTTATTACCACTCCGGAGTGGTAATCTTCTTATCTTTCCCATATAGTTAGTTTAGTAGTTTGTATTGTTGAATTTAATTTTGATCCTTCTTGCCAATAAACCGTTACCACTACATCAACCTCGCCACTTAAATTTACACAACGGCTAAATATACTGCCAGAATATATAAAATTATCTTCATCGCAATCTGGAATATCTAATTCAGATCCAACAGTCCAATTAGCGCCTAATACATACTCACTTCCATCAGCATCATCTATAAAATCATCCCAACTATAATCTCTATATGCCCTCATTAATTCCACTCCCTGATTGGCCAAAGCCACTGCTTGAGCTCTATTTTTAGCCATCCGGCTATTTTTTACAGACAAAGATATTAAAGCCAACAAAGCTACTAACAATAAACTCATCATTCCTACTCCCACTACCACTTCAACCAAAGACTGACCTTTATTTTGTCTCATAACATTTTACCGCTAATTACTCCGCCCTTTTCAATATTAACCTCATAACTATAGCTACCTGCTTTCAAAGTAATTGTCTTTACCGAATCAATCCAAGTTTTCAAAGTCAAAAAAATAATATCTCCAAAACCTGCACCAGTAAACAAAACTCCTTCACCTAGGGTAAACGTAGTGGAACCGGGAGTACCGGTTGAACACATCGCTTGAACGGTGTAACTGCTACTATCAGTGTAAGTTACAGTATAATTCTGCAAAAATTCACAACCAGCCGGCTTTTCTCCTGACATTGCTTTTTGTCGAAATAAACGCAAATTTGTTTCAAAAGTCACTCCCGCTTGTTTTACCTTCTGTTTTTCACCCATACCTTTATAGGCAGCCAGTCCACCTGCAACCAAAATCAAACCAATCCCAACTGCTACTAAAAGTTCAATTAAAGTAAATCCTAAGGCAGTCTTTTTCATTAAAGAGGATTAGATACCTTATAATTACAAGTACTTGGACCACAGTCAGAAGTATAAGCAGTTCCAGCCTCACCTTCTAATAAAGCATATAGATCATAACTTTTACTAAGAGCGACTGAAGTGTAAACATAAGTTTGAGTGCTTAAAGGATCATTTGGAACTGGATTCATATAAGTATCTGAACCATTAGTTATAGTTCCTGTACCAAAAGTAAGGCTCGGCGGATAATCACTCTCATCGGTATAATAAATCTCCAAAGCCGCTCTAATTTGTTCCAAATCTCCCTTTCTCTTTCCATCTCGAGCCTTCCTGTTAGCCACTCCAAAACTGGTAACTCCTATCATTGTCAAAACCGCAATAATCGTAATTACCACCAGCATTTCTATAAATGTAAAGCCTTTATTTTTCATTGTTGATTAGATACACAAAAATTACTACCAGTAGTCGACCAAGCGCACACACCAGATCCCCCTGTTGTGCTCGCATTTCCAGTTCCCGTATTTTCCAATAAAACGCAAGCGCAATAAGCAGTGTTGCCAGCATTCCTTGTATAGATATAAGCAATCCCCTTAGGATTACTCGGTACTTGATTCATGGTTACGGCCCCACCAGAACAACTAATCGAAGTTCCTACCGCCGGATAAACACTGTCCAAAGCATAACACTGTTCCAAGGCCTTTTGAATCGCTTTCATATCTCCCATTCTTCGTGAGTCCCTACCTCGTTTTTGAGCCGTAGAAAAACTAGTCGCCCCAATTGCCATTAATATTCCAATAATCGAAATAACCACTAACAACTCAAGTAAAGTAAATCCCTGACTGCGTAAGTAGGCTTTTTTCATAATACTAAAC
>JBDRQW010000025.1:0-15589 GCA_043826085.1 Candidatus Beckwithbacteria bacterium
CTAATATTTCTTTATTTGGCAACTACCACTCTTACTTAGTCCAATCAGGTTCTATGGAACCTAATATTCTCATTGGCGATGTTGTCATTACTAATAAACAAAACGCTTATCACCTTAATGATGCCATAACTTTTAACAGCCCGGAAGCAAATAGAATCGTCACTCATAGAATTGTTGAAATCAAAGAAGAATCTAATAATCAGTTTATTACCAAAGGTGATGCCAATCGAGAAGAAGATGAGGCCCAAATTACCACCAACAATATTATTGGTAAAGTCATTTTTGTAATCCCAAAGTTAGGTTTTTTAATCAATTTTAGTCAATCCACTCTTGGGTTGTTTATCTTGATTCTTATTCCTGCTGCCGGCCTAATTTTTGATGAACTTGTCAAAATAGCGGCCAGACATGAAAAGGTTAAATAAAACCTCTAGGTGGACACTAATAGCAATGATAATGTTGGGATACTTTCTACTTAAAATTGGAAGAACCTCGGCTGACTTAACCGCTCAAAGAACAGTCAAAAACAACCGAATGCGAGCCACTACATTGGCTTTAGCTGAACAACATCCTGCTAATTTTTCTTTAATGACAACTCTTTTTAATACCACCGGTTACTTGCCCGGTGGCTTTGATATCAAGGCAATTAAACTAACTAAAACCGGAGAGCTTAATTTTAAGTATCAACTTAAAATAGAAAACTCTGGCGATATTTCCCCTCTTTGTCACTCTTTAACTGTAAAAGCCTTAAAAAATTGGGAAGAAACATACAATGGGCCACTACTCAACTTTACAGCTGAGGGCAATATCCCGGAAATTGGTAATGATGATTGGATTTTTATCTTAAATTTTCCCGGAGGCGATGAAAGTATTAAAAACTCCAGCTGTGTTTTTAACTTAGTAGCAAGAACTTGGCGAAATGATCCCAATGAAGCCTTTGTTGGTTTTTGGTCAAAAAAACAATTAGCAAATTTAGTAACTACAGGATCATGGTAATATTAATACTATGAAAGTAAATAAATTAATAAATTCAAAACAATATTATTACCTTATAGGATTTTATCTTATTTTTACTTTTAGTCTGGCAATAATCGGCTACGGTAAACTACCCGGGAATAAACGAATTTTTACTAATAAAAAAATATCCATGCAACCACTAATTTCTAACCACAACTTAACCGTGGTTAAACCTTTTGATTATTATGATGTTGGTGATATCATCAGTTACTACCAACAAATTAATAATCAAGAGGTAATAGTAACCCATCGAATCATTCAAATCGGTGGCAATGTTTATGTAACTAAAGGTGATTATAATGAAGCAATTGATAATGAAGTGGTTAACCCAAGGCTAATTATTGGCAAAGTAATATTAATCATCCCCTATCTGGGCTTAATTTTCTCAATAGTCAAACAGTCATGGGGAATTGGTTTATTTATTCTTCTCCCTGCAACTGGAATAATCGCCCTAGAACTTTATCGGATTAAAACTTTATTTTGAATATACTCATACACCATTGGTAAAATCGACAAAAAAATTATTACCAAAACCACATAGTGAAAATTATCTTTCACAAAAGGCATATTTCCAAAATAATACCCTGACAAAGAAAAAAGCATTACCCAAGCCACTCCCCCGACCACATTGTAATGAATAAATTTTTTGTAATCCATTGTTCCCACTCCGGCCACAAAAGGAGCAAAAGTCCTGATAATCGGTACAAATCTAGCTAAAATTATCGTCTTCCCTCCATGCTTTTTATAAAACTCTTCTGTTTTATCAATATGCTCCTGATTAATAAAAGGAATTTTTGGATTATCCACTATCTTTCTCCCAAAAAAGTGACCGATCCAATAATTCACCGTATCACCAACTACCGCCGCCACCGCCAACAATGAAACCATCAACCAAATATTCAGATTTCCCAAAGCCGCAATCGCCCCGGCCGCAAATAGTAACGAGTCACCGGGTAGAAACGGTGTCACCACAAAACCAGTCTCCGCAAAAATTATCAAAAACAAAATAGCATAAGTTATCACCCCATACTGCCCCACCAACTCAACCAAGTGCTTATCTATATGTAAAAAGTAATCAAAGAAAATTTGTAGCCATTCCATAAGAATAGATTATACCTCAAACTAATCCTGTTAAAAATTTATCAGCACTGATTACTCTTATTCCATCTTGAATAAAATCAATCTTCTCTTCAAGAACCACTTGATATAAATAAGGAATTTTTAATTTTTTACCAAAATAAAGAAGAGGTTTAGACAATTTTGTTTCATTTAATTTAACCTCGACCGCAAACCACGGCTTTTTATCAATCACTACGAAAAAATCAACCTCTCTTCCATCAGTATCTCTTAAATAAAACAATTCTACTTGATAACCTTCAACATTTTTAAGATAAGAAATAAGTTTAAGCAAATGACTAGCAATCAGATTTTCAAACTTTGCTCCTTGATTTTTAACCACTGACCAGTCCCAAAGATAAATCTTGCTGGCTTTTCTAAGCGACCTGATTGTTTTTTGACTAAAAGGATATATTCTAAAATGATAATAAAGACTTTCTAAAATATTCAAATAATTGACAATCGTCTTATGGGCTACTTGTAAATCTCCTCTTAAATTGTTCATTGATAACAACGAAGCCGCTCTTTCCGGTAAAATCTCAACTAAAACCTGCAAATTGGAAATATCAAATATAACCCTCATATCTCTAATCTCTTCCTTCACTAATCGATCAATTTTGTTGCTTTGCCATCGCCGCCAATAACGCTTGTTATTTTTAATATATGGTTCTGGAAAAGGACCAAAGCCCAACAACCTTTTTAAAACTCTTTTAGAATTAACATTCTTACTGAACTTAAGCTCTTTAAATAATTGAAATTTATTCTTCTTTTCTATAATTTCTGCCAGACTAAACGGATGAAGCAAATAAAAATGATATCGGCCAACCAGAGAATCACCGCCTCGACGATAAACATCCAACTTAGCACTGCCCGTGACTAAAATACTAACTTTTCCTCTATATTTATCAAAAAGGCCCTTAACTTGATTTTTCCAATTCTTGTATTTATGCAATTCGTCATAAATAATAAGTTTTGATTCTGCTGGAAATCGAGAATTAATAATCTCTTTTCTATCTGGTTGATAATCCCAATTAAAATAAGTAAAGGAGGTGAAGGTTTGTTTGCCAATCCCTTGAGCAAGAGTTGTTTTACCTACTTGACGCGGTCCGGCAATAAAAACCATTTTTTCAGTCAAATCACTAACAATGTTTTCGGTTAAATACCTTTTCTTTATTTGCATACTGACATTTTATACCATAAGCAAAAATGTTTGTCAACTTTTTGGACTCTTTGATTCCCCCCCCTTCCCTTAAAGGCTTTCTCAAATTCTCATTTTAACCTTTTCAATCTTCGTCTTCTAAGTGAAGTGCTTTAAATGTTAGAATACCACCTATTATGATCGTCGGCACCAAACTAGAAAAAAGCTTTACCACTGGTTCAGTTTTTACTGATATCAGTTTTAAGTTGGGCAATGGTAAAAAAATCGGCCTAGTTGGAACTAATGGCTGTGGCAAAACCACTCTTTTTAAGATCATTGTAGGGTTAGAGGAAGCTGATCACGGTAATCTTCAAACCAATCAAGAATTAATTGGTTACATCCCCCAAGAATTTAACTTCCCAAATATTTCTGTCGGTGCTTACTTAAAAAAATCTCTAGACCATGATTGGGAAACTTACCGTATCGATGAACTGGTTAATAAATTAAGCTTTAATAACTACAATCCTCGTCAAAAAATCAGTAGCTTAAGCGAAGGTCAGCAAATGAAAATTAAGATGATCGAAGTTCTCTTAACAGAACCCACTACCCTCTTAATTGACGAACCTACCAATCACCTAGATATTGAAGGAATTCAGTGGTTTGAAAACTACATCAAAAAATTAAATATCACCGTTGCCTTAATTTCCCACGACCGCCAGTTTCTAAACAACGTAGTCGATGAAATTTGGGAAATAGAAAAACAAGGCATGTTAAAATTTGTCGGTAATTACGACGATTATCAACAAGGAAAACTCAATCTCATCGAAAAACAAGGCAAGGAATACAAGCTATTTATCAAAAAAAAGGCTAGTTTAGAGAGACTTTTAGCCAACGCCAGGAAAAAATCTGATGGAAAATCTAGGGGCAAAGCTATTCGCTCAGCTAAAAAACGAATAGTTAGAGAAACTAAAGGAGAAAACGAGAAACATGAATACTCCAAAGAAACAATTGCCAACCTTAACTTTCAAACCAACATCACCCACCTCAAAGTCATGCTTAAATTAGACTCTGTCTCAATGAGTTACGGGAAAACAGATGTTTTCAAAAATTTATCATTTTCCATTTTTGGCGGCGAAAAAGCTTGGCTTTTTGGACCCAATGGAGCCGGAAAAACCACTATCGTCAAAATGATTTTAGGGAAAGAAGAAGCCACCACCGGCGAAGTTCAGTTAGGAGAGAGAATGAAAATTGGTTACTTTGCCCAAAAACAAACTCACCTAAACTACGAAAGTAGTTTACTCGAGCACTATCTCGACGAAACTCACTGTCCTTACGACAAAGCCTTTGGTAACTTAAAAAAATTCCTCTTTCAAAACGATGAATTAAAGAAAAAAGTCAAAAACCTAAGTCCTGGCCAAAGAGCCAGATTTGCCTTTGCTATCTTTGCCTACAACAACTACGACTTTTTAATTTTAGACGAGCCCACTAACCACCTCGACATCGAAACCAAAGAAGTCATCGAACAATCTTTAAGTGACTTTAAAGGAACTCTGCTCCTAGTCTCCCACGACAGATACTTTGTCGAAAAAGTCGGAATAACCAAACCGATTAACATAATTGTGTCTTAAACTCCATAAAGACACAAAAATAGATAAATTCTATTAAACTAATTTAACATTTTTTGCACTGGGACCTCTGTCGCCATCTACAACATCAAATGTAACTTCTGCTCCTTCTTGAATTTCTTCAAAAGTAACTTCAACCAAATCTGAAGAATGAAAAAATAGATCCTTCACTTCTCCTTCGCGAGAAATAAATCCAAATCCTTTATCTGTTTTTGTTTTAACAATACCATTCATAAATTTTTTAGTAGATTGAATTTTCAACCTACTTATGCCTCCTTTCAATCTAGGTATTATACTCCCCCAAGCAATTTCCATCAACTATTATCAAATTCTCTTTTTAATCTTTTCAAAAAGATCAATATACTCCCACAAATAAAATAAACGGTTTCTTGCTCGACCGGTTTTTTCTTTCAATAATCCTACTTTTAAAAATTCTTCAGTCAAACTATTTGCCGTCGGAAAAGTTACTGTTAGCATCTGACTAATATTATTAACACTAACCGTAGGCTTAGAAAACAACTTCGCTAATAATTTCAAAGCTAATCTTCGTCTTTTAACAGATACTTTTACTTGAATCTGTTTTTCATATTTGTCTCGCAGTTTGATAATATTTTCAAAAGTTAACTTACCTCTCTCGCTAGTTTTAATCACCCCGATTAAGAAAAACTTAAGCCATTGATCTAAATCATTCGCCGTTCTCACTCGAACTAGTGAATCTAAATAACTACCTCTGTTTCTTTCAAAAAACTCAGATAAATATAAAGTTGGTTTAGTTAAAATATCAAAAGAAACCAAATATAAAGTAATCATCAACCGGCCAATTCTTCCATTGCCATCTAAAAAAGGGTGAATTGTCTCAAATTGATAATGACTGATAGCCACTTTAATTAAATGTGGCATGGATAAATTTTGATTGTGCCAAAATTTCTCTAAATCTGACAATAACTCTTGAGCGTCTAAACTACTGCCACCAATCCAATTTTGACTTCTGCGTATTTCTCCAGGTAATTTATACCTTCCCCTAACTCCAGACAAAAGTCTTTTATGAGCTCCTTTTAATAATCGCATTGACAAAGGCAGTTTGTCTAATTGCTTAATAGCCCAATTCATCGCCTTAATATAATTCTGTACTTCCTGCCAATCATCCTTTTTTTCACTGACAATCTCTTTTTTGGGCATTAAAGCTTCGCTTAAATTGGTCTTAGTTCCTTCAATTTTAGAAGAATCAGTTGCTTCCTTAACCACATGCATCTTGAGAAAAAAATCAATATCAGGAACCAAACTGGAAAAAGCATTAAATTCACCAAGACAACGAGTGGCTTTTTCTAACAAAACTTCAATCTCTTTATCTTGCCAATAATAAGGCTTGTTAACTTTAACAGGAAGATAACTTTTATACTGATCTTGTTGTTTATAAACTCCCGCCACAAAAGAATTTTTATCAGACATAACTTTTAATAAGATTTAATGTTATTAATAGTTTAACTCTTTTCTTTTAATAACGCAAGCGATATTTTATTCTATCTCCCCATTTTCAAATCCTTTTCTAAGTGCCCTATTTAACACAAGTTTTGCTTTTTTTATATAGAATGTTCTTGATTATTTCAACAAACTCGGATAACGTGACAAATGAGGATTGTCTTTTACAAACTCTCTTCTCAATTTCAACACTCGCCTATACAATTTTTCATATTCTTTTGCCGCCTTATCCCAAGAAAAATTACTTGCCATCGCATTATCTATCAGTTTCTTCCATAGTTTGGGAAAACGATATACCTCCAACCCTCTCACCATCACTGCATACAAAGACCAAGGGTCAGCTTTCTTAAAAACAAAGCCATTTCCCTTCATATCGTGAGAAGAAAAATCTGTCACAATGTCACCTAGTCCTCCCGTCTTTCTCACTACCGGAATCGCTCCATATCTCAACGCCTCCATCGCCACAATCCCACAAGGTTCATATATACTAGGCAACAACACCATGTCAGCACCGGCAAAAATTTTCCTCGGTAACTTAAAATCAATATACAAATGCACCGCAATCTTTTCAGGATACTTTTGTTTCAACTTTTGTATCTCTCTTGTATATGACGCGTTCCCACCACCCAATATAATAAATTGAAAATCAAACTCAGCTACCAATCTTGGTATACATTCAAACAACAATTCAATCCCTTTTTGTTTTGCTAACCGCCCAGAATAGGCCAACAAGGGCGTCTCTGCACTTACATTTAAATCAAATTTTCTCTGCAGATCTGCTTTGTTTTTCTTTCTTAAATAAATGCTCCTTCTAGAATAGTTTTTCTTTACCAAAGGATCCGTCAACGGATTAAACTCTTTTGTATCCAACCCATTCAAAATCCCTGATAACTTTCCTTTATACTTATTAAGTTCCTCATCTAATCCTTCTCCATACTCTCTGGTCAACACCTCTCTAGAATGAGCTTCAGACACTGTATTAACCCAATCTGCATAAATAATTCCCCGAAGTAATGGATTTTGGGTGATTAATTTTTTGTGAAAAAAATGCTTTAAGCTTCCCTTGCCCTTATCCCGTTGCTCTTTAGCTAAAAGCTGAAAATTCAGCTTCCCTTGCATATGAAAGTTATGAACCGTTAAAAGTATGGGAATCCTACTAAACTCCCTCTTATAACGATCATTTTCCCTCAAATCTTCACATAAATAACTCGTATGCCAATCATGTACATGAATCACCTGTGGCAACCAACCCTTTTCTCTCCGCTGATACCTAAGCCACTCCAAACAACCTCTAGACAACAGAAAAAAACGAATATGATCATCTGAATAATCGTAAACATTACTCCTTAATTCAAAGTATTCTCTATTTTCCAAAAAATATACTTGTGGTGTTTTCGTTTGATTTGTCACGATATTACATATCAACTCTGTCGGATAACGCTTTCCTTTATATCCCGTCGGCACTTTAATATTCTTGACCACCTTCTTAAATGATTTCTTCAGTTGGATCACACCATATTTGGCCGTAAAAATCCTCACATCATGTCCCTGCTTATTCAATGAATTGGCCAGAAAGTAAACCACCTGAGACAATCCTCCCACTTTCGAATACGGAGCCACTTCAGCTGCTACTAGTAATATCTTCATAAAAACTCAATTACTGGTATTATATACTTTATATGTCTAATAATCCTATAGCCTACTTCAGTATGGAGTTTGCTATCGACGACACTCTACCGATCTTTGCCGGTGGCCTTGGTATTCTTACGGCAGACATCCTTTTTGAAGCCAGCCTACAACAAAAACCACTTATTGGCATTGGTCTCTTCTACCACCAAGCAGATCAAGTAAGCTTAAAAGCAGTCACTGATAAATCCGGAAATATTCTCATCATCTCTGTTCCTTTTGCAGACAAACAAGTTAAAGTAAAAGTCTGGAAAAAACTAGTCGGCAACATCCCCTTGTATCTGCTTGACACACACGTAGAAGGCAACACTTCCGAAGACTACCGCATCTGTAGTCAACTTTATGATGGCAATAAAGAACGTCGTTTCAAGCAAGAAATCATCTTAGGTATTGGAGGCACCAAACTTCTAAAAAGTTTAAATATTTCACCCCGTTATTATCACCTTAACGAAGCCCACTGTGCTCTAGCCATAATCCAAGCTACTATCCAAGCCAAAAAAGCCAACTCGTCTATCTCCTTTTACGATGCCCTCAACCAAACCAAAAACAAAACTCTGTTTACTAATCACACTATTGTCCCTACAGATAACGACGTTTTTAGTGAAAATCTGGCTTCTATCTACCTTAAGCCCTACGCAGAAGATCTCCAAATTCCAGTCCATGAACTCATTGAACTTGGCAAAGTCGAAGATGCCTCTATGTTCTCCCTCACTCTTTTAGCTCTTCGCCATTCTGTTCGCATCAATGCAGTTAGTCAACTTCATAGTCAAATTGCCAACAAAACCTGGCCGGGATTTAACTTTATCCCCATAACCAATGGCATATTTCTTCCCCGCTGGCTCCAAAGCCCCTTAGCTAAAGTTTGGCCTCTTGCTCAAAAAGAACCCTGTTCAAAAAAAATATTCTGGCAGGCCCACCTAAAACAAAAGCGCGCCATGCTTAAACTGGTCAATCAACGCACCGGCGCTAAACTGGAAGAAAACGCCCTTACAATTACTTGGGCCAGGCGTATCACTAGCTACAAGCGCCCCAATGCAATTTTCAAAGATATTAAACGATTTGAGGCAATTTTAAGTACCAGCAACAAGCCCGTTCAGTTCCTTATGGCCGGTAAAGTCCATCCCAACGACAACGAAGCCAAACAATTAGTTAAACATATTCACCAACTTTGTCGTAAAGACGTCTGCCAACGCCATTTCCAGTTTATTCCCAATTACGACATTACTATCGCCCAAGCCTTAGTTGGTGGTTCCGATATCTGGCTCAACACTCCACTTAGAGGCTATGAAGCTTGTGGTACCAGTGGCATGAAAGCTTGTCTCAATGGAGTTTTGCAAATGACCACCAAAGATGGCTGGACCAACGACATCAATTGGGCCAAATATGGTTGGACACTTGATTCAGATAATGTCTCCGAAGATATTTACCGGCTCCTTGAAAATGAAGTTACCAATTTATATTTTAAACAAAACAGCCTTGGCTTCTCTCCTGAGTGGGTCGACCGAATGATTCACTCCTCTAGTTTAATTAGAAAAAACTACAGCTCTACCCGCATGTTTAACCATTACATTGAAAAACTCTATCTCTGGTTATGAAGTCTCACCTCAAACGAGTTGGCACCACAGTCCCACTTTTCTCCCTTCGCACCATCTCTGAACCTCAAAAACCTGGCACTTTTTCAGCCGGACTCGCTTTCCTAGATTGGCTTTCCAAAACTCACCAAAAGGCTTGGCAACTACTTCCTCTCGACCAAACTCACCTAGAACCTAACTCACCCACAAT
Organism: Candidatus Beckwithbacteria bacterium; assembly: GCA_043826085.1. GTDB lineage: Bacteria > Patescibacteriota > Microgenomatia > UBA1400 > CG1-02-47-37 > CAXBYZ01. Next base: position 9,841 of record JBDRQW010000025.1, read on the forward strand.
CCACGTTCCCTCTCCTTATAAAGGCTATGGCATTGGCCTCGATCCTCAGTTTTTGTCTGCTACCCCGCCAAGCCCCAAACCATCCAGCTTTACTCGTTTTGTCAGTACTCACAAATTCTGGCTCAAAGATTATGCTATCTTTTGCGCCCTTCGAGATTATTATAAAACTGATAACTGGACTAAGTGGGATAAATCTCCTCTGCTCAAAAAAAAGCTAACCCCCCAAATCAATCAACACATAAAAATCCAGTGGATTCTCCACCATCAATACTCTCTTATTCGTAAAAAAGCCCGAAAACTCAACATCCTTCTCATCGGCGACCTCTCTTTTTACCTACCCAAGGAAAGCCCTCTTGTTTGGTCAAACCAACATCTCTTTGATATCTCTACCTCAGGTAAACTTAAGTCAGTCTCAGGCCTTCCCGATGGCCCCAAAGCCCATTTTGGTCGCCAAGTTTGGGGACATCCTTTATACCTTTGGCATAAATCCAAACTACAAGCTCCAATTATCAACCTCTTCAAAACTCGACTTACTTATCTTGCTTACCTATTTGATTTTGTCAGACTAGACCACGCCAAAGGTTTCTACGCCTATGGCTCAATCGATAAAACTAACCAAAAAAACGATTCTATAAAAACCGGTCCTGGATCAGCTGCTCTAAAAGCCCTTTTAGATCACGGTCAAAAAATTGGCCTCAAGATTTTTGCCGAAGACAGTGGCGACCACCTCAAAGGCTTAAGAAACACTCTCACTAAATACCACACTTCAGGAATTCGCGTTTTTAGATACGCTCTCACCACCAGAAAAAAACCAAAACTCCATCCTCGATTTACAAACATCGCCAACTATCCTCAAAACTCAATCGCCATCACCACCACTCACGACACCGAACCCCTTCTTAGTTATCTTAAAAATCTTACTCTCAATCAACGCCGGCTACTAGCCCTCCATGCCAAAATCAAGTTCACCCCAAATCTCAAAATCTTCGCTTCCAGAATACGCCAAGCTATTGTCAATTCACCATCTTTTATCAGCCTCATTCCTATTCAAGACTGGCTACTTACCACCGATCGCATCAACACTCCTGGCACCGAATCAGCCATAAACGATCCCAATTGGCGCTACCAACTCAAAACTCCCGTAGAAAAACTACCCATCAAGGCAATTTTAAAAACCATACCCCATTTTAATTAGCTCCCCTATCATCCCTATCCGTTTACCCACCTTTGAAGGGCCTCTGGTGGGACCTAACACAAACTTTAAAAAGGTTATTCATCTATACAAGCCAGGATAGTCATCTCTACTATAACCGGCTTCTTTAGCTTCGTTTCTAATATCTTTTACTCTTACCCAAAGTTTATTCATTAATTCTACATCACCCTCTCTACGGGCACATCCAATATTTTGCATTAAAGCAGAAATCCTATCAGCGAGATGGCCTGCAAAACAATTAAAATCACCCCCCCAACTTTCAAAAACAAAGAACGTTCATTTTGATTCATATAAAAAATGTTTTCCTTCAATTTTTTAAAACTACACCCCCTTAAATACGCGCTCAATAAACATACCCTGAAATTATAATATTTATCCTAATATTGTCAATAACTATAAGTCTTTATGTTCCCCTGCCATCCCTGTCCGTTTACCCACCTTTGAAGGGCCTCTGGTAGAAACTAACACCAGCTTTAATAAATTTGTATGCTTTAAACACTGCCTTAAATACTTATATAGCTAGAATGGTGTCAAAAGGCAAGCCGTTGATTAATGTCTCAATCAGACTAGCCTCTACCTGTTTAGAATAATAAATCTGGTCAATTTTCTGCTCTTTTTCGGTAGCAATCACCTTCCAGTTAGTTTGGATACTAGCTTTAGTAATGGATCTTCTAATTTCTTTTTGCTTAACATAGGAGATAATTTCTTTTAGATCCAGCTGGTACTTTTCCAAAAGTAAGTAAAAATCATAGAAATCGCGGTAACGAGCCCGATCACTCATGGCTCGAATTTTCTCAGCGCATATTTCTTTAATATCCATGACAGCAACCATACAATCCACCCCCCAAACATTATGGTATACCAAAGTTTGAGGTGGCAACAAAACGTTTTGCAAGAAATCAATTTCTACCTTTAGTGAATTGGGCTGAATCAATGGTCCGATGTATTGAAGTTTTTCGATTTTAATGGTGGCCTTAGAAAGATAATCCTTCTTGATACTCAAATAGTCAATGTGATCAAATATATTACGCACCTCTTCAATGAGTAATGATGTCTGGTTCGAAGAAAAATCCAAATCCTCGGAAAAACGATATTGATTCAAATAACAATGATGCAGAGCTGTACCTCCCTTAAAAACAAGCTTCTTACCAGTTGATGAGGCTGAAATAATCTGTATGACCAGAGCCAAAAAATAATCCTTCTCGGCAATATGCAAGGGGTAGCGCAATCCTTTACGATTGATGATTTCAAGTTGTTGTCTGGTAAGCATAGCCATCATTTGGTCAACTGATACTTATCAAAATACTCGTCATAATAGAGTCGCCACTTGGCGTTAAACTTAGTATCATGAGACAACATCAAGTGAGTGCCCTTGAGCTTAACTTGATTATAAAAATCACCCGAATTAATTCCCAAAAGGTCAAACAAGAAGCCAAATATCTTAATGGTAGTTAAAGACATTTTCCCCAAATACTCAATCATTTTTTGTAAATCAAGTGAGTCTTTATACAAAGAGAGCTTTTCCACTACTAAATCAACCATATATTTACTTTTATTAAACTGAATCATATCAATCAAGGCTTTCTCGGCAGTAGCCATACGCACCGTCCTATTATCAATCCTCACCTCCTGCCAACCAAAAAACCATTTATCCAGCACTTTTACAAAACTGTATTCAACCGATTCCAATTTCACCGCCTTATATTGCACTCTAGAAATCGAAATGGTTTTATTGGTCAATTGATCAAACATTCCGTGATAGGCTAAAGCCGACTCAAAAGAAACAAAGGAGTCTTTAACTAAAAGGTTAGCCACTACATAGGGCGAAAGAGACAAAAATCCTCGATTACTCAAATCAGAAATGGCATATAAACCTCGTTTTACCCGAATCAACCAACCATTGCGAGTCAGTCTGGTAACAACATTTTTTACTACTTGTTTACCCCACACATTCTTTCCTTGGGCATAGATCTGATCAGAAGTAACAATTTGGCCATACTTAACGATTAAGTCCTCAAGAAGAGCGCTTTGTTGATTAGAAAGGATTGTTTGTTTCATATATAGTAGGTCACCGTTTATAATGACTATCTACTTACAGATTAAACTATTTCAATAAATTTGTCAAGGGCATTTATATATCAGGCTAATAGAGACTAAAGTAGTTGATATATTTAAAGTTCGTGTTAAACCCAACTTGGATCCCCTGCCATCCCTGTCCGTTTACCCGCCTCTGGAGGGCCTTTGGCGGAAATTAACACGAACTTTAGTTAAAATAGCTATTAATTGCAAATTTTAGCTGATCTACAAAAATCTTTTTAAGACCATATAAATTGTTTATTTCGTAAAAAACTATCATCACACTTCTATACTCATTAACGTCTACATTTCTATAAGAAAGAGGCAAATAATCATTGGCCATCAACACTGCATTGGCTATCATTCTGGAGGTTCTTTTATTACCATCAACAAAAGGCTGTAAATAAGCAATCATTGCTGCCAAAATCAAAGATTTTTCAGGAACAAACCCAATTTTGTTAACATGACTAATCAACTTTTTCAAAGCTTTTTCAATATCTGGTTTTTGTAATAAAGGCACGTAGTTAGTGCCAGTTATCCTCACTTTTTGCGATCTTATACCCGCGGTTACCAATCCTTTTATTAACAAATTATGTAGCTGAATTACATCAGATTTTCTAATCTTTTTAAATTTTTTTCTATTAACCAAAATTAAATCAAATGCCTTTTTGTGGTTCAAAATCATTATTGCTTCTTCTTTAGTATGTCCTTTGGCTGGAATTTTTTGCTTTATCAAAGTCTCTGTTTCTATCAGGCTATATGTATTGCCTTCAATCTGAGAAGACTTCCAAGAAAATTCTATTATGAACCTCTCCAGCTCCCTCTTAAATATAGATGGATCTAAGCCACTCTTAGCTTGTTTAAAATGTTCCAAGCTTTTCCCCCATAATTCTATTTCTCTTTTTGAATATAATCCTTCTAGATTCTTATATATTCCTTCATTATAGATTCTCACCTCTCTATCACCTTGCTCTTTTTTAAAATATTGATCAATATTTAATTCTCTTAGCAATGAATTCTTTTGAAGTAAAAAATATTTAGTCGCTTTTCCCTTCCCTTTTAAAATTACATATCCGAACTCAACCAATTTGTTTAAATCTCTAATCACCGTAATTCTTGACACCACCTCTTTCTTTGCCAGCTTGTCTTCAATTTCTGCTCTCAGTAAACCCAAATCTTCATCCAAAAAATTCAGAATGTTTTTTTGACGATTATTAAGATTAGTTTTTACCATAAATCTATCATTTAAAATGATACGTAAATTTATTCGTATCATATCAATTAAACTAATCGTATCATTTTCTCAAAAACCTGTCAATATTTATAAGCCCTTAAATGTTTCCTTTAACCCCCTAATACAAATCCCAGAAAAATCGTCTAACTTGCTCCCCAATCCTTGTCATATTATAAATACAATAGACCTCAAAATTTGTAAATATATTCTAATTTAATTAGTATTCGGGTTCATAATAAGAACTACTAGATGACCCCTTCATTCTTATCAATCCCATTTCCACCAATCCTTAAAGCATGTAGTTTCTCCAATTCATTTAAGCCCCTAAATTTAGTATAATACCTATATGGATAAAACTCTTCCTTCCCAAGCTAAAAAATACTTTTGGGGTGATGATCTAAGCCAGTTAAATTGGAATCAACATGAAAACTATATCACTCAAACCCTACTCAATCAAGGAGATTCTAAATCAATTTCATGGTTGCTAAAACAAAAAACTTCAAAAGACTTATTAAAAATGATATCTTCCCTCAAACTAACTCCAAAGACCCGCAACTTTTGGAAATTATATTTATCATGAATCGTCAATTATTTACTAAAACTTTGCCAGCCAACACAGCAAAATTAATTGATATTTTCCAAAGCAAAAAACCAAAGTTTTTAAACCATTTTTATTTATCTGGAGGGACTGCCCTATCTCTGCAAATCGATCACCGCGAATCTGAAGATTTGGATTTTTTTAGCCAAAAATCTTTTAACTCAGACTTATTACAACAAGCTTTATTAAAGTTTGGCAATTTAGACCAAGTTCAGCTGGATGACAACACTGTCAATGTTTTTCTTAATGGAGTCAAACTACAATTTTTAGGATATCCTTACAAATTAATTAAACCCACCATTAATTTTCAATCAATAAAACTCAGTTCCATTGAAGATATTGCCTGCACCAAATTACAAACTATCAGTATGAGGGGAAGTAAAAAAGACTTTATTGATCTATATTTTCTCCTTAATCAATACCCGCTTAATAATTTGTTCCAATTAATGAAGAAAAAATATCCAAAAATTCAGTACAGTCAGCCTCACATCATGAAATCATTAGTCTATTTTGACGATGCCGAACAACAACCCATGCCCAGAATGCATCAAGAAGTCACCTGGAATGAAGTCAAAAATAAAATGATCTCAGCCGTAAAAACAATTAAGTTCAAATAAGGACTAACTTG
>JBDRQW010000026.1:0-16074 GCA_043826085.1 Candidatus Beckwithbacteria bacterium
GTCTAAACTTGTAGCAGGGGGGAGACTCGAACTCCCGACCCCTCGATTATGATTCGAGTGCTCTAACCAACTGAGCTACCCTGCCATGTCGATATATTTTACCAGATCAGCAACAGTTTTTCTTCAACCCCTCTATATATCCATGTATTACCCTCAATCGATCTAAACTCTTTACTACCCTAACTCTTAAAACACCATGATATTTTTCAGGATTTTCAAACTTCTTTTTCCATTTAGTTTTTTGATAAAAAGGTTTAGTAAATTGTGACTTATCAATTCCTAACTCTTTCCGCCAATATTTTTCAATCTCATTAATTCTATTCTTATGGTCAATATTTACCGTGACACAAAAACTCAAGTCATTTCTATCAACCTTCAAACAATCCACCAACCACTTAATAAAAAACCTAATCAGTTCTGAATCCGTATTAGCAAACCCAATCCGACTATCTTTCTTAAAACCTTCAGCCCAATAAAGAGACACCCCTTTGTTTATCCCTTTTTTATTTAAATTTTTAATCTTTTGCTTTGTTTTTAATCTCTTTCTTTCACAATACTTTCGAAAATTGTTTGAATATCTAGTTTTAGCTCTACTCCATAAAATTTCTTTTTGTTTATTATTCAACTCAATGTCACTACACCATCTACTAACTGTTCTTTTTGAAGAAGTAACTCTCTCAGCAACCTCATTAATACTAAAACCTTTTCTTCTCAATTTTCTCGCTTCAATTCTTTGGGCAGATTTAGCCATATATCTCTACATCCATATTACGAAGAATATGCGAACATGTCAATAAACAAAAATCCGCCTTTTACGGCGGATTTATTTTGTAGCGGGTTCTAGGTAACGCTCCTAGATTAAGTGAGATTATGCCCTTTGTTAAAAAGGATAGACTATACCATCATCCCGATTAAGCCTGCCTATAAACAAACTGATCGGGATGCTCGGCGTTTGATAAGTATTATAAATTTTTGGATAAATCCAAACAACTACCTATCTCAGCTTGCGCATCAGTCGTTACGGGGTCACGAAGACTTCCCACGGGGTTGATCCCGATTTAATCGGGACTTTCTCCGTTATGAGCCGAGTTCCACTCCGAAGTTACCATCGGAGGGGCCCACACTTGAGCCTCACGAGATACTTACCTCCCACCCGCTATATTTAAAAGAACAACCCCTATTCTACCAAACTATTCCCAATTAACAAAATCGACATTTTCTAAGGTTACGAACCCTGCCTGCGCAGGCAGGGTTAAGAAGTTCGAGTTCGTAACCTTCTCTTATTTACCCGGTGAATACCGGGTCGCCACTCAGGAAATTTACGCTTAAAAGCCATTATCACAATATCCACTGCTTGATCTATACTCAAGTAAGTAGTATTTATCACCAAATCATAGTAATTAGCATTACTGGGATCTTTACCAAAATACTGTTTTATATACTCCTTTCTTTCTTTATCAAATTTCTTCACCCGCTCCCTTGCTTCATACAAAGAATATTTTTCATACTGAGCCGTAAAACCCGCCCTTACTAAAAATGGAGCCACCACCCTCACATTTAAACCACCATACTGACTGGTAATAAAATTACCTCCCCTACCAATAATCACACAATGACCTTTCCTTGCTATAGACAACACTACCTCAAATAAACTTTTAATAAATGTCTGTTCAGAAACATAATCGGGATTAAGTAAAGAATGAACTAAATCATCCATAAAACCTCTCTCCTTTTCATCCAATGTAGCAATCAAAGCTTTTCTTTTTTTTGCTTTTCTTGAAGTCATCTCAATCAATTTTTTATTATAATACTGAAAGTTAAGTTTCTTAGCTACTTTTTTAGCAATCAATTTTCCGCCACTACCGGATTCCCTAGACACCGTAATAAACGGCTTAAACTTTAAACCCTTTTTAGCTTGATCAAAAGACCTATCTCTAATTACTAATTCTCTTCTCTTTACATGATTAAAAATTAAACTGGCAAATAATCCCATAAACTTTCTTTAATTATATACCACATCATCAAATCTTAATAAACAAACAGTTTCCACCATTTTTGATAATTAGACTTTTCATTATTATTACTTTCTTCAACTTTAATTTCCCTAAAAGAAGAACTAGCCACCAAGCTTTCCGGAACAATCACTATTTCCTCATTTTCCTTAGCCATTTTCAAAGTATTTCTCACTTGTTTTTCCCACCACTCGCCAGTCTTAATCTCATCAAGTTTTAAACTTAAATCTTCTGCCTCCTTCTTACTTGCCATTAATTCATTTTCAGCTGCTACCAATCGATCATCACTATTCCATAACCTAATAATATCTTTAACTAATTTAACAGATATTACCAAACTAATCACCATAATAACATAAGCTAAAAGCCTTTTTTTGCCTGTTGACATCTATCCCCCTGATTGTTATTATAAGATACTTTTATGGAAAATACCGATATTGATCTTCAAGTTGCTCGTAAAGATTTTGTAGATCACCTCAAAAAACTAGGCCGATCATCTGCCACTATCCTAGCATACAATAAAGATGTTGACCAACTAATCCAACTTGTTAAAAAAGACAACATTATTACACCTAATAAAATAACCTCCGGTCACATTGAAAACTTCAAAAACGATCTTTCTAATCAAAATTACACTGCTAAATCAATCTCAAGAAAATTAAACTCTGTTAAAACTTTTTGTAAGTTTTTAATAGAAAAATTAATTATTGACCAAAACCCTGCTCTTTCGGTTACTCATCCTAAATATGAAGTTAAGCCACCAAGAATCTTAAGCAAAATGGAGTATCGTTCTCTAAGAGATATTTGCCGAGATGATATCAGAGTCTACGCTATAATAGAATCTCTGCTTCAAACTGGAATTAGAATCGGTGAGCTGGCCAACCTGGAGTTAAATGATATTGACACCGATCACCTTACTATCAAACCTTACGAATCCCATGGACAACGCTTGGTCCCTCTAAATAAAGCCGCTCAACAATGTTTAACCGCCTATCTAAAAGTTAGGCCAAAAACCAAAACCAAAAAAGTCTTTGTTACCAAAAATGGCCACCAATTTTTAATTAGAAATATCAGAACCGCTATCGATAGATACTTTAAACTGGCTGATATTAAAAACGCTAAGGTCAATGACTTAAGGCACACATTTATTGCCCACCAACTTGAAGCCGGCACTCCCCTTACTTTAATTTCTCAACTCGTCGGCCACAAAAGACTCTCTACTACCGAAAAATATTTAGCCGTCGTCACCCCAAAACCTTCAGGCCCCACCACCCTCAAAGAACTCTAAACTTTTCTTTCTCCAATAGTCAACTCCCATCCACATCAGATATGTGTAAATATCAATTTGTAGGCCGGACAGGACTTGAACCTGTGACCACCAAGGTATAAGCTTGGCGCTCTACCAACTGAGCTACCGGCCTCTAACCACCCATTTTACCAAACAAACCTTCAATCTACTAACTCACCTGGGGTTTTTACTTTCACTGGCAACTTATCAAAGTCCTTATCAAAACTTACTAAAATCATATTTTTATCTATCTGCGATCCAATTAAACAATCTGCCAATTTAATTTTAAATTGTTTATGCCAACTCAAGGCTTTATTAAAATCTGTTTTTTCAAGCAATGTTATGTTTCTTGTTTTTAAAATCGCTTCTAAATCCTTAATTACATCAATCATTCTAATCTTATAAATCGAACTTAAAACAAAATTTATCTCTAACATTACTATGCTTGATGTATAGACCCGAAATCTTCCTTCTTCAATCAATTTAATTAACTTTTTACACTCCTCTGCTTGCTCATTATCTTCAAGAATAAATCTTAACCAAACATTACTATCAATAAATAACTTATTCATAAACTTGAATAATCAATCTTATCTCTAATATTATCCAAATTTATCTTTTTCTTAAGTGACAAGTTTTTATACTTCCCCGCCAATTTAAAGACTGCACTTTTTTTAGGTTTAATTAAAATACTATCTCCCCTAACCATAAGCTCTGCTTGACCGGGAGTTGTTAAGCCAATTAATTCTCTAGCTTTCTCTGGTAAATAAACCTGCCATTGTTGTGTTATCATTATTGTTGTATTCATATTAATAATATATCATTAATAATGATAACTGTCAATAGCTTTAAGTTACAACTTCGCCCTTTGAATAATCTCCGCTTCAACTACCCCCTTATCACGAGCAAACTTTAATCTAGATAATTGCCTGACCATCTCAGACATTTTCTCACTCCTCGTCGCCTTGGCTTCACTCATATCTTTAGTCAAATCCATACTAAAAGCCGGCATCGGCTCATTATCCACAATCGTCTTCACAAACGTATTAAACCTCTCCACATTAATCAAATCAGTCTCATTAAAAGTCGGACTATACTCATGTTGCAAATAATTAGAATCAGTCACTCCTACCCTAAAAGAAATCAAAGTCCCCACATTACCAAAAATTGCATTTTTCACTTCCTCATCCATTTGACCAATAAATTGATTAGCCACTGTCAAAGATAAGCCAAACTTTCTCGCTTCAGATAAAATCTGAGCAAAATCAGGAGTGGCAAAGTTTTGAAACTCGTCAACATAAACATAAAAAGGTTTTCGTTGATCTTCCGGAATATCTTGCCTACTCATCGCTCCCATCAAAATTTTTGGTACTAAAACCAATCCCAAAAAATTACTATTTTCTTCCCCTATCTTTCCTTTTGCTAAATTAATCAACAAAATCTTCTCCTCATCCATAACTTTCCTAAAGTTAAAGGCACTCTCACTCTGGCCAATAATATTTCTCATCATTTTATTAGTCACAAACCTGCCAAATTTAGACACAATGTAATCCAACACCTCAGATTTATGAAAATCAGAGGTCTGAGCAATTTGGTCAGTCCAATACCTTCGAATAATCGGATCAGTAACTTTTGGTAACAACTCCTGCACATACTTAGCGTCAGTCAACACCCTCACCACTTCCACCAAAGTACTCCCCTCTTCATACATTACCGTCAACATCGCATTACGAACGGCATGCTCAAACCTAGGACCAATAATTCCAGTCTTATGAGGATCAAACAACTTATACATCAACCCAATCACCGAATTCACCACAAAATGTTTTTCTTCTTCAGTTTTAGCTTCAATCATATTTAAACCCATCGGCCTATCCGTATCTGACGGATTAAAATAAATCACATCCTCAGCTCTCTCCGGCGGAATCATCTCAAGAATTCTCTCTACCGAATCATGAGGATCAATAAAACAAACTCCTTTGCCTGCCCTAATATCTTGCATAACCAAATCCATTAACAACTCAGATTTTCCCACCCCAGTCTTCCCCACAATATAAGTATGCCTCAATCTATCCTCTTCTTTTATATGAACCATTCGAGTTATTCCTCGATAAACACTCCTTCCCAAATACAATCCCTCTTTTGGAATCAAGGCCGGAGCCGGCGCTCTCCTGGCTCTTAACCAAAAAATATGAGGCGCTTCCACGCTTTTGTTTGGCAAATGATAAAGCGTTGCCACTTCTTCAACCGACAAAATATTTTTCGAACCAAACACCGGCTGATATCGATAAATAAAATCAATCATAAATAATTTCTTTAATCGTAGTTTAACTTTAGTAAGTCCATTATTATCAGAAGATAACTGAGAAAAAGTCCCCACAATATTAGACAAATGAGCCTCAGCCGCCTCTTTAGTTTTGCTAGACACCACCACTCTTATTGTTGTCTCAAATCCTGGTTTAGAACACTTATTTTCAATCTCTTCATAAGTCTTTGGGTCAATCTTATAACTAGCCGTCTCCGGGTCAGCTTCAGATTTTTTAGTTTTAGAAATAAAAGCTCTTCCGGCCGACTGCCATTTATTATCCGTCGGCGATAGTAATATCTGAATCACTGCCCCCTCGCCGACACCCATTTTAGACAAAGAAGCTGTTAAACTACTCAATGGATCCACCGGCAAATCTTTATAGACTTGCATTGGATAAAAAGATGAACTCTTTTGCTTTAAAGCCGCAAAAGCCACCTTACCATCATCATCAAACACACTATACTCATCCACCTCTTTAATATCAGCTCCCGGATAAGCTCCGTAAATTTGTTTCTCCACCAAATCTTTTAACTTGGAAGGCACTGATACATAAAATCTTATATCTTCTTTTTTAGCCACAATTTCAAAAGAAAAATGATCTTGAGGCTTTAAAAATGAAAAAATTCCTTTGCTTTTTTTAACACTAAACAAAGATGCAAACATCTGCTCAGCCGCATCAATTTTAATCTCATTATCTCGAGACACTGCAATCTGTAACAATTTAAAATCAAGAGACTTTTTCTCTCTATCTTTAAACTTCCACCAATGAACCAACAAATAAAAAAGACCTGCCAACAATACTAAGCCTATACCCAATCCAAAAGCCACTACCACTAAGTACTTGGCTTGACTGATTATTTGTGTTAATGGATCCATATAGTTTTCGCGTTATTATGACACTATGATATTTTATAAGCCACTTTACCATGAAACATCTTGATTGTTTTAAGACACCACTCCGCCAACCAACGAACACTATCAATTACTTTGCTATGCAATCCCTTGTCCACTTCTTCTTTTGTTAGTGGTAAAATCACTTTAAATTTACTTGGTTGAGCATCATCCAATATCGCTTGTCCTGAGTTTATCGAAGGATCTGTAACTGATTGTTGTAATTGTGAATCTTCTTTCTCAATTTTCTCAAGCCAACCCTCTACTTCAGGTTCCAAATCCACCTTTCTGGTAAACTCTGTCATCGGCGTCACTTCTTGCTTGTCCTGAGTACCCTCGAAGGATTTACCCCGAGTATTCTCGAGAGATTTATCCAATCTCTCTTTTGACAAACCTGATACGCTAATCAAATCAGTCTTCTTTTTCTTTTTTTTATTATCATCGGGCAGATTATTCATACTATCTATATTAACTCAACTACCAACTAAAAACTAGCAATCCACAATAGCCTACAAGGACAGTCCTTGTAGGCTAATAATCCAACCCCTTTACTGCTTTGACCCCTTTATCAAACGGATGTTTAATCTTCTTGCACTCCGTCACCAAATCCGCCTGAGTGACAAGGCCTGACCCTGTCACTCCCCTGCCCGTCAAAACCACATGAGTTTTGCCTCTATTTTTTAGCACCCTCATTACTTCTTTTTCTTCAATTAATCCATCAGCTACCGCTTTTACCACCTCATCCATTACCAAAACATCTACTCTTTTAATTAATTCTTCCGCTTTTTTCAACGCTTCCTTTGCCGCCTGCTTATGCTCTTCAGGTGTAGCTTTATCCCCCGGCAGTTTATAAAATCCTTTTCCTATTACATACATCTCAACCCTACCTTCAAGGACTGACCCTGAAGGTAAAACTTCTTCCTTATACCAACTCACCCAGCCAACTTTCATCTTGTTACAAACCGCCCGCACCGCTATTCCAAGCGCCGCACTCGTCTTCCCCTTCCCATCTCCCGTAAAAACATAAACTAATCCTTGTTTCATTCCGCTAACCTCTGCAATTTCTTAAAATCTTTATCAAAAGACAGTACTTCAGCCCCCTCATTTTTAGCCCTCACAAAAAGCAAAATATCCACAAAATCTATCTTAGTTTTTCTAAATAAATCCATTACTTCCAATATTTCCCCTTTATCATCCATATTTATATATGAACTTTTAATCAAACCCAGCAACTGCTTTATTACTTTATTTCTAGATAATCCATAATACTTCCTCAACACAAACTCCACTTCCATAATCACCTCAGAGCACAACCTAACCTCCACTTTCCCCTCTTTTGCTTTTAATAAACACTCTTTTACTTTTTTAAACTGTGAAGCAATATCACTCAAAAAATATCTCAAAACCGCATTGGCATCTAAATAATAAATCTTCATCTCAAAGACTTTTTATATCTCTCAATTATTGCCTCTTCAACCGCTTTCTTTTCCAATGCCATAATCTGCTTAGCCGTCTTTCCTTTAATCGCATATTTACTTAAAGACCCTCCTAGCTCCAATACATCCTGCACCGGATCCACTTTCAAACCATCTTTATCCAAACTAATCCAAGCCTTATTGTATTTATCCAAACCCAAAGATCTTCTCATTTCAATAGGAATACTGATTTGACCTTGGCTGGTGATCGATACTAATTGTTGCATATTACATTAATTCTACCATTTTACATTACTTTGTCAAGCATACATTAATTCTCATAACCCGTCTCCTTTTTGCAAATCTTTCGCCAATCTTTTTTAAGTTTTACTCCAAACTCTTTTAATAAATTTTCTAGATAATGTAGTGGCAACCCCAATACATTAGTATAAGACCCCTCAATCTTCTCCACTAAACTACCATATCCCTTTAACTCATACCGAATACTGTACCCTCCCCCCTTATCCATTAACTCAAACTTTTTAACATACCTATCAATAATCTCTTGATCATAATTTTTCATTTTGACTTTAGTTTCACACACGCTTAATCTACCCTCACCAACTTTCGAATCAACCACCGCCACTCCACACCAAACCGAATGACTCTTGCCACCTAAATACTTAAGCATTTTTTTGGCTTCTTTCTTATCTTTTGGCTTCCCTAGCTGTTTTCCCTCAAGCTCCACTGTCAAATCCGACCCAATCACCAATCCCTCAAGGTTTTCTCTGTCTAAAGCTCCATGAGCCTTTTGCATTGCTAACTCCGCCACCAAATCCTCCCCTCTTTTTGCTTCCACCCGACTTTCATCCACCCTATGTCCAATCACCTCAAAGGACAACCCCATCCACTTTAATAACTCAATCCTTCTTGGTGACCCCGAAGCTAAAAATATTTTCATTTTTCTACCCTAAATCCCGCTCTTTTAAAATGCTCATCAAAACTAGCTACCCTTTTAACCCCTAATCGCTTTATCAAAGCAAACGAAACACAATCTGTGTAGGATAACTTACTCCAATCTTTTTCAAACCATTTCCATGCTCCCGCCTCATCTGTTACAGTCACTCGAACAATCTTTATTATCTGACTATTTTCCGCCAATAGATCACGAAATGTAATTGCTTTTTTCAAACCACACCTTAACCTTATTAAAGTCAAAACTTCATCCACAATAAAGTTGCTGGTGATCAAAGTTTCCTTGCTCTCCCTAAACTCTCCCCACAAATTTTTTGCCTGTTGATGAAAATCGTCTTCAATATCAACCAAAGCTTTAAAAAAACATGTATCAACAAATATATTCTTATCCATAAATAATTTCGTCGTCCTTACTCATCCCCATCGGCTTATTTTTTATCTTTGCCAAATCAGGCAAATCCCAAATTGAAGCCGACTTTTTTGAAGGCTTTACCCCCAACACCTCCAATGTACTTACTTTTCTAATCAAGTAATTAATATACTTATTAGCACTCATTCCCATTTCTCCGGCTATTGCCTTAATCTGCAACCAATCCGGCTGCTCCATTCTTAAATTAGTTACCACCATTTGAGTCATATAATACCAAACATACCATGTTACTATTAGTATGTCAATAGGATAATTTTGGGTAGTATTTTACGTACATCAGTTAAAATAGCTTCCATTTCTTTAAAATTATAAGGTTTTACTTTTAAATATGCCAAATCTAAACAATTCATCGGCCGAAATTGCTGAAGTACCCACCTAAAATCAGTCTTTATTTTCTTTAACTGCTTTGCCAAAACAACCAAATTCTTTCTATCATGAATTCCCGGCACTACTGTAGTTCGAAATTCATACTCTAACCCTGATTCTAAAATCAGTTTAATCGATTCTATCGGAGCCGGCAGCTTAACCCCAATTGCCTTTGAATAATCTTCAAAAACAGTTTTAATATCCATAGCCACAAAATCAACCAATTTTTCTTCAATCAATTTTTTAAGCATTTTAAAATTACTGCCATTAGTATCCAGCTTAACCTCAAACCCCAAGTCTTTTATCTTTTTACAAAAATCGCCTAAATCCGGCCAAATAGTCGGCGCTCCCCCGGTAATGCAAACTCCATCAAGAATTTTTTTTCGCTTTTCTAAAAACTTAAAAAAATCCTCTTCCGAAATTGCTTTGAGTTTAGCTTCTTTAAAATTTTTAAGGCTTACCAAATCTTTATTGTGACAAAACGGACAACGATAATTACAACCCACAGTAAAAACCGTACAAGCCACTCTGCCGGGAAAATCAATTAAAGTTGTTTTTTGCAATCCACCTAAAAGCATAATTAATCTGCTTTGTAGGTTTTTCGCTTACCAAACTCAGCTTCTTTCCCCGGATTCCACTGACTTACCGGTCGTAAATAACCAACCACGCGAGAATAAACCTCACAAAAATTCTTCTTACCACCACACTTAGGACAATACTTATGTTCACCTTTTAAATAACCGTGAACAGGACAAATACTAAAAGTCGGCGTTAAAGTAAAATAAGGCAAACTATAATTACTGGCAATCTTCTTTATCAATTTCTTAACCGTTACCGTGTCATTTAAACTTTCACCTAAAAATCCATGGAAAACCGTTCCCCCATTATACTTGCACTGTAACCCATCTTGATGATCCAAAGCCTCAAAAATATCATCGGTGCTATCTACCGGCAAATGAGTCGAATTAGTATAAAAAGGTTCAACTCCATTTTTATCCAAGTCATTCTCATTGGCAACCAAAATATCCGGATTTTTCTTTTTATCAATCCTGGCGAACCGATAAGAAGTTCCCTCGGCCGGAGTAGCCTCCAAATTAAACATCTGGCCGGTTGACTTTTGATACTGCAAAATTCTTTTTCTCATAAAACTCATCACTTCCAAAGCAAAAGCTTTACCTTCATCGTCTTTAATGCTCTTGCTTAAAAAATTTTCCAAAGCTTCATTCATTCCCAAAATTCCAATCGTACTAAAATGATTAGACCAATATTGATCCATCCTTTTCTTTACATCAGCTAAATAATAAGAACAATAAGGGTAAAGTCCTTTTTCAGTAAAACCTTCAATTGCTTTTCTCTTAATCAATAAAGAGTCTCTGCAAATTCTCATTGTCTTACCCAACTTTTGGAAAAATTCTTTTTTAGTTTTAGCCAAATAGCCAATTCGTGGCAGATTAATCGTCACCACTCCCGTTGAACCTGTTAAAGGATTGGCCGCAAACAACCCGCCCCTTTTTCGAAGTACTCTGTTGTCCAATTTAAGCCTGCAACACATACTCCGACTATCTTCCGGTTTCATATCCGAATTAACATAATTGGCCCAGTAAGGAATACCGTATTTCCTGGTCATCTCGAAAATCGGTTCTAAAACCGGATTATCCCAATCAAAATCCTTAGTCACTGAATAAGTTGGAATCGGAAAAGTAAACACTCTCCCTTGGGCATCTCCCTCAAGCATCACCTCACCAAAAGCCCGATTAAGCATGTCCATCTCTTTTTGAAAATCTTTATATTGAGCTTTAATCGGCTTGCCACCAATAATCACCATTTCCTCACCAACCATCTTTGAAGGCGTTAAATCCAAAGTAACATTTGTAAAAGGAGTCTGGAAGCCCACCCTCGTCGGCACATTCATGTTATAAACAAACTCTTGCATTGCCTGCTTAACTTCTTTGTAAGATAATTTATCAAATCTAATAAATGGAGCTAAATAGGTATCAAAACTGGCTACGGCTACCGCTCCGGCCACCTCACCTTGAAGCGTATAAAAAAAGTTGACTAACTGGCCTAAAGCGGTAGAAAAATGCTTTGGCGGAGCCGAATTAATTTTTCCGGACACTCCTCCAAAACCCTTAACTAATATGTCTTTTAAATCCCAACCACAACAATAAGCAGACACTAAAGCCAAATCATGAATATGAATATCACCATAAAGATGGGCCTTACGCACTTTCCGAGGATAAATCTTATTAAGCCAAAAATTAGAAGAAATAATCGAAGCCACATGATTATTCAAGCCTTGAAGTGAATAAGTCATGTTGGCGTTTTCTTTAACCAGCCAACTGGCTTTATCCAGATATTTTTGAATCAACTCATCAGAGTCAACCAAAGAAGTAATATCCCGAAGCCTTGTGTGTAAATCTCGATAAAGAGTATGCGCCCGAAGGGTTTTTTCATGCCCCTTTTCCAAAAGAATTTTTTCAACTAAATCTTGAACTTGTTCAACTTCGGGAGTAATTGTCTTATTAAATCTCTCCTCCAAATCTTTAACTACCAATCCGGCTAAAAATTTAGCTCTGTTTTTATTTTTCCCACCGGCAGCTTTAGCGGCCAGTAAAATAGCTCTTTCAATTTTACTTATTTCAAAAGAAACAATTCTACCATCGCGCTTTTTTATTTTTTTAATTTCTGTCTTTGTTTTAGGTCTTGGCATAATTAAAGCGGACACTACAGGCAGTGTCCATCAAAAACTTTATCCACTAGTCCTAGTATCGTCAACTACCAATCTTTAGTACAAACAATATCAATTTAAATCTACCTCAAGAAAAGAAAAGTGTTAAATCAACTTAAAAAAATTCCAACTTTTCGTTGGTTAATTTTACTCAACTTAGATTAGTAGCTTGATACAACAACGTTCTCTTTCTTGTAATAAATCTAACTAAATCCAAAATCGCCACTCCCCCGCCTACTAAAAACACACTACTAACCGCATGTAATCTCAAAAATGGTAAAGCCATTACATAACACTTTATTAATCCGCCAAAAGTCTTTTCATACATAGGAGTTATTAACCACACCCCAAAGTTTGTGTAAAAATAAAAACCCAATGCCGATACTAATCCATACCCGCTTCCTGCCACTATCCGCCTACCTCCCTTCCACTTATTAATCCACCTGCCATTAAAACCAATTACAAAAAAGGCGCTCCAAGTAAACAACATAATCATAGTATTACCCAAAACCAAATCCGATAAAGCCAAAGCTACTACCGCCAAACTTGCTCCCCATTTTCTACCTAAATACATCGAGGCTAAAACCGATGCCACCATAATCAGTTCTATATTGGGTCCCAAATCAAACCACAGTCGCTCTGCCAAAGCCACTAACAACAATCCTAAAAATATTAAAATCTTATTAATCATAAATATAAGGTTACGAACTTTAATTTTGACAAAGAACGGTTAGCGAGTTTATTAAATTGTTAAAATATCGGTTTTTCATACTTCCATTCAATTACATCTCCATCTTTAAGTTCATACTGATCCGCTCCTACAGTCGCCGACTCACCATTAACGTAATAAATCCAAGCTTTTTCTACACTGTTTTCCTTATCTCCAATTGCTGTTACTAAAGACCCAAAATCATACTCTTTAATTATAACTTCGATATCATTAGCCTCCGCCCCCTTATTCAATAACTCCAAAGCAGTCTTTGATTCACTATCAGTAAACTCAACTATCGCCTCTCCATCATCAATCTTAATCGTTACATTAACTAAGCCTTCTACCAATTTCTCAGGGGTAAATACCCCTGAATCTTCTGAATCATTAGCAATCTTTAGGGGGTGAATACCCCCCAGTATCTTCCCTATCATCTGCTCCACCACCAATTTATACTCCTCTCCAACTTTTTCTTTCACCATCTCCAATACTTCTCTATGTTTCCTAGTCGCCTTATTAAGTTTTATTTTTAACTCTTCTTCTCCATCTAATTGGTTTGCAACTACATTGGCTTGTTCTAAATACTTTTCCGCTTTTGTCAAAGTAGTTACTCCAAGCCCAGCCTTGTCCCCATCAATCAAACTATAACCGGCCCCCAATCGCTTATCAGCATAAAGCAGTAACTTCTCGGTTTTTTGCAACGGATTAGTGGTCAACCATAATTGGACTCGATCTCTAATCATTTTTACCCAATAAAAAGGGCTATCCGGCAACATCCCCGGGTAAGGTAAATAATAATCCACCGCTTCTTTCACTCCTCCACCGACTACTACTAATTTCTCAGGGGTGAATACCCCTGAATCTTCTGAACCATTAGCAATCTTTAGGGGGCGAATGCCCCCCATCACCAAAAACCCAAACACCAACCCTACTATCGCCAATTTTTTATAGCTACTCATAAACTCAAACTTTTCAAAACTGTATGTAATGTTTCCTCTTTACTATTAGAGTATGTATCTATCACCAAATCATAAAGATCAGGGTGCCAAAAATCAAAAAAGTTTTTTTCTCTTCTAAGTAACTGCTTATCTTTAGCCACCCATTTAGCCCACTCATTTTTATATACTCTAGTCCATTTTTTAGCATTCTCATGTTCTCTTTTCCTAAGATGATCTTTGGCCTCTTCAACTTTTACCCCTTCCCTATTTACAAACCTATCTACCCTTAAACTATCATCACAAACCAATAAAACTTTTAATACCCCCTTCAAACCTTGAGCTACAAATCCGGACAACCAAGCTTCCATCAGCTGCCCACTCTTCTCTTGCAAATCTTTTCTCATTCCATACTCAACTTGTCTTGCCAAATCATCTGATCGATCCGAAGTATTTTCTAACTTTAACTTATTTTCTTTACAATAATCACGAAAAAACTGTCCCGCATTCCAATGCTTCCATCCTAACTTTTCAATCAATTGTCCAGATAGCGTACTCGTTCCCGTGCAAATCATTCCCGAAATCGTAATATTTCTATACTTAATTGTCTTTGGATCCACCATAGATACTCGCTATTGTGTCATATTTGCTACAATACGTCTATGCAGAAAAAAAATCAAAAAAGAAAAGAAAAGAAACTAAAGATTTCAAACCTTAAACAAGTTAAATCAAAAATAATAGCTTTATTTAAAAAACACCCGCGCGCAGTCATTGCTGTTATCACCGGTGGTTTACTCGCCCTCATTCTTAGCTTTACTCTTCTAAAAGACCTCCCCTCTCCCGGCAAACTAAGCTCTGGTGACTTTCCCGTCTCCACCAAAATCTTGGACAGAAACGGCAAACTTCTCTACGAAATCTACGCCGATCAAAACCGCACCCCGATTAATATTCAAGACTTACCCGATCACGTTTTAAAGGCCACTATTGCAATTGAAGACCAAAACTTCTACAAACATCATGGCTTTGATTTCAAAGGCATCTCTAGAGCCTTACTAAACACCCTCTTTAACAAAAAGCTCCAAGGTGGCTCTACCATTACTCAACAACTTGTCAAAACTACACTTCTCAGCCCGGAACGTACCATCAAAAGAAAAATCAGAGAAGCTTTGCTTGCCATCGCCACCGAGATTCGCTACTCCAAAGATGAAATCTTGGAAATGTACCTAAACCACGTCCCCTACGGAGGCACCGCTTACGGCATCGAACAGGCCGCCAGAACTTACTTTGATAAATCAGCCAAAGACTTAACCCTTGCCGAAAGCTCCCTTCTTGCCGGTTTACCTCAAGCTCCCACCCGATACTCTCCTTTTGGACCCAATCCGGAATCATCAAAAAATCGCCAAGCTCAGGTTTTAAAAAGAATGTTTGACGATGAGTACATCTCTTCCGAGGAGCTTCAAAATGCCTTAGACCATAAACTGGAATTTGCTCCCCAAACTCAAAACATTAAAGCCCCTCACTTTTCTCTTTACATCAAAAACATACTGGTAGAAAAATATGGCGTTGCCTTAGTGGAAAAAGGTGGCCTTTCCGTCACCACCTCTCTAGATCTTGATATCCAAGAATTTGCCGAAATTACCATTGCTACCGAATCCGCCAAACTGGAATCAGCTAACGTCAGTAACGCCGCCGCTTTAGTCACCAAACCAAGGACTGGTGAAATCCTAGCCATGGTTGGCTCCAAAGACTACTTTAATCAAGAAATCGACGGTAATGTCAACATCACCACTCGCCTTCGTCAACCCGGCAGTTCCATTAAACCCATCAACTACGCCGTTGGTTTAATCAAAGGCTTCACTCCCTCTACCCTATTTCTAGATGTTCCCACTTGTTTTAATGCCCCCGGTCAACCCACTTCTTATTGCCCCAGAAACTATGACAACACTTTCCACGGCCCCACCCAAATGCGTTTTGCTTTAGGTAACTCTTATAATATTCCCGCTGTTAAAATGCTGGC
>JBDRQW010000027.1:0-7150 GCA_043826085.1 Candidatus Beckwithbacteria bacterium
GGAAGGAGTCACCTTAACGGACTCAAATATTCAAAAATTCGGAACCTTCTCAAAAAAATCAACAAACCTCAACTCCCTCCTCCACATCGACCGCCAACTAACCAAATACCACCTCTACGCCTACAAAAACGGCAACTTTAAGTACACTCCCGGAGCCTACACCATGGCCGGTCGCGACTGCTGGTGGCGTAAAAATGGCGGTTGTACTTTTTGCAGTTGGACCACCCTTTACCCTCAATTTTCCGTCCGCACCCCAAAAAACTTACTCGACGAAATCGGTCAACTTATCAAACTGGGTATCAAAGAGGTCTTTGACGACACCGGCACCTTTCCTGTTGGCGACTGGCTCACCGAATTTTGCAATGGCCTCATCAAACGCGGTTACCATAAAAAAATCACCCTCGGTTGTAATATGCGCTTCGGAGTTTTAACCAAAAAAGACTATCAGCTCATGGCCAAAGCCAACTTTCGCCTGCTTTTATTCGGCCTGGAATCAGCCAACCAAAACACTATCAACAAACTCAACAAAGGTATTGATATTTCAAAAGTCGAACCCGAGCTGAAAGTAATTCAAGAAGTCAATAAAGGAGAACTAGAGCCACATGTTACCTGCATGGTCGGCTACCCTTGGGAAAGTCTCAAAGATGCCCAAAACACCGTTAACTTTACCAAATCTCTCTTTAAAAAAGGTCTCATTGACTCCCTCCAAGCCACTATCTGTATCCCCTACCCCGGCACCAAACTTTTTGATCAATGCAAGCGCATGTACTGGTTACGAACCAGTACATGGAACCACTACGACATGCGCCAACCGATTATGAAATCCCCAATCCCTGACAAAAAATTAATGGCCCTCACCCGCAACATTTACACCTCCTGCCTCACCCCAAAGTTCATCTTCAAAAAACTCCTCTCCATCCGTAATCTTAATGACCTAAAATGGTTTTATAACGCTACCCTCCGCGTCCTCGCCCATTTGCTAGATTTTTCATGACCCATTTACCCTACCTTTTTCTTCGCCATAATCTCAAAACTAAATTCCTGCCAATATAAAAACTTTATTACTGGATAAATTATCTTCTCAGTTAAAAACATGAATTTCCCCATCCTCACATCTTTAAGTAACTCAAGCGATCCTTTATTAACTTGAAACTTCTTAATTATCAACCCGTACTTCTCTAACAACCTACCAATCTTCTTTTTACTAAACCTTTGTAAATGATCATATTTGCCATAAACCAATAACTGAATCATTCTAATCATCCTGTCATTAAAATGATAACCATTTGGAACACCAACAACAAAAATACCGCCCTTTTTTAACACCCTCACAGCCTCGCTAACTGCTTTGTCTGGAAAGGGTAAATGTTCAAGCACATGACAACTTAAAACCACATCAAAAAAACCATTGGCATAATCTACCAGATTCTGAGCATCACCTTGTTTTATTTTCAAACCGGGATGTTCAATCAAGGTCCTTTTAAACATTTGTTTCTCATACTCTAACCCATAAAGATTAGTAAAACCCATTTTCCTAAGCTGGAGCATAATACTGCCATTGCCACAACCAATATCTAATATTTTTATTTTCTTATTCTTAGACTTAATATTTTTTGTTAAAAAACTCCATTTTCTTGCTTCTGGTTTTATACTCCTATGATAATCTAAATTGATCGGCGTTCCCGAGCGATAACAATCTTTTACTTTTATCTTTTTCATTAATTAAATTCAACGACTTTTTATATAAGTAATTTTTAAATACACCCGCATCATCTCATCGTTAAACCCCATTATCGACAACAATTTCAACCACGGCCACAACATCACCCCCACTAAACTCGGTCCAATCCCCGACTTAAACTTAGCCGTAATTACATGAAAAAACACTTGATGCCAAACCATGCCTTTCTTTATCACCTTATACCCGGCCCTCTCAACTACCTCCAAAAACTCCCTCTTTGTCCAAAAATTCACATGGGTCTTATCCCAATAAGCCAAGTAATCTTTCCCAAGCCACTTTTCAGAAAAATTACCCACCAACGGCACCTCGATCGCCACCATCCCACCCGGTTTCAACCAACCTTTTACTTTCTTCAACACCTCCACCGGTTTATCCAAATGCTCCAACACATGATACATACTCACCACATTTACAAGGTACGGTACCTTGCCTGCGCAGGCAGGCTTGTAATTTTCTATATTTTGCCCCTGTTTTTTATCTACCCCCACCGCTTTAATCCCTTGTCCACAGGCCATCTTAACCAACTTCCCATCCCCGCAACCAAGATCAAGTAAACTAAACCCCTTCTTTCCAATTACTCTCCTCAGCTCCCTTAATCTCTGCTTTTGTTCATAAGCTTTTTCCAAATCATTAATCTTGCTTAAAAAACTTTTAATAACAAACTTCATTTTTCAATGTATTTTTTTAGCTACTATCCCTATTGCTGCTGCCCGAAAATCAACTGCTTCAATTTGTTGAAATCTTTTATATATTTTTGATTTCCAAATTTTCTTATACAACCACCAATCTAATTTCTTATTAACGTGAATGAAAAAATATGACCAAAGCGAAAGAAAATCCCACCATTCTATTGTTTTCTTATCAAGATAGTAAAATCGATCCACTATCTTAAACCCTTGCTTATTTAATCGCTTTTGCCACCCTTCAAAATTATAGCCATGATAATGTTGTAATCTTTTTTCTCTAAACCAACCATATTTAGCCCCCAATCTTTTCAAGCCTAAAAAAGATAAAACACTATAATTTTTAAAATTTTCTGTTAAGGATGTAAAAACGAAATACCCGTCTTTAACTAATACTCGATTAACCTCCTCGAAAACTTTATCAAGATCTTGAATATGCTCTACCACACAATTAGAAAAAACCAAATCACACTTGCCCGATTTTAATGGTATTTTCTCAGCCTCAGCTAACAACAACTTTTTATACATACCACTTTTCCGACCTTTTTCTAGATATACCTTATCGTTATCTAAACCATAATCCACTTGTTTATCAAAAACTACCTTTGCCGCGATACCATCACCACAACCTAAATCTAAGCACGTTTTCCACCTCAACTTATCTAGTTTATTTTTTACTAACCTTAACTCAATACTTCTAAATAAAATAGTTGCTGAATTATTATATGCCTCAACTTTCTTATATAAATTACTTAACTTTGTCATTAAAACGGCTTGCCTAAAATATATGATAATCCCTTACCAATATACCACCCCAACCCCCGCTTCACCATCACCTTCTCCATCCATCCATCATCGCTCGGCAAATTCTTTAACACCCACCTTCTCTTTCTCATTACCGCTCCGGAGCGGAATATTAGCCACCCCCAAGCCCGCTCAATCGCCCAAGCCTGCTTCCACTTACCCCTTACCAAAAACAACACTTCCAACCCCAACCAACTTAAATTCACCCACATTAACATCCTCCATCTATGAAAACCCACCCCATTTTTATAAATAGTTATTATCTGATTCCTACAAGCCAAGTAAACTTGGTTTTCAAAAGGTATCTTCGGAATCGGCTTTTTATCTGTTCCATACGCATGGTAAACCGTCCCCATCCATAAAAATTTAACCTCATACCCAGATTTCCAAACCCGCCACAGTAAATCCGGTTCTTCCCAGTAGTAAATATAATCCTCGTCAAAACCGCCAACTTTTTCAAACACTTCTTTTCGAACCACCATCCCCGCCCCCTTACCGGAAAAGATCAAATCATCTTTATCAAACTGCCCATTATCTTTTGCCCCCCTTGCCCTCTCCACCAAAAACCCATTTCTAGTCACCATCTCCCCCGCACTATCAAACACATACTGGTTCCGAACCAGCATGTGCTCTTGCATTCGTAGTAGCTTTAACTGTCCCGCCCCAACTTTTAAATGTTTATCCAAGTATTTCACTACCGCATCCAATCCTTCACCCAACTCAGTATCATTATCTAAAAATACCAGATACTTCCCTCGAGCAACCCTTGCTCCAATATTTCTAGCCTTACTTGGATTGCCCTCTTGTATTTGCAATAATTTCACATTTTTATTTTTCAGCCACTCCTCAACTTCACTCGCCTTAGATAATCCCATCCCATTACTCACCACAATTATTTCTACATACGAGTTCGTAACCCGTATGTATTCTAAAACCGATTTCACTGTTTCTTTAAACAACTCGTCAAAACGATGGTTGGCAATAATAATCGATACTTTCATATCTTTTTATAGATCACTTCATAATTAACTGTTAAACTTTTATCCTTGTCTAGTAAATCCAACCCCATCCCCAACAAATTCACCACCACAATCACCGGTGAAAACAAAATTAAATAACCCCAATAACTCCATCCAGCCTTTTCCAAACCCAATCGCAACGGTAAAGTAGTTAACACATATGCCAACACCCCACCAACTCCATTTTGCGCCTTTAAATGTTCGACCTTAAACCCATTCACTTCCCCCAAATACCTTAATCCATACTTAGTAAACCGATAATAATCATCCGGTTCCATATGGATTTGATAAATAAAATTAGTGGTTAAAAATACCTTACCGCCAGATTTTAACAACCGCCTAAACCCTTCAAACATCTCCTCCGGCTTTTTAACATGCTCCAACACTTGAGTACAAAGAATGTAGTCAAATCTGCCTTTAACTTTATCAACTTCCCCCACATAATCTATCGTTTTTTGACTATTCTGAACCACGTCCTGACTCAAATATTCTAACCTCTCAAAATACTTCTTATACTTACACTCCCACGCCCCCACATCAAGCAATTTCTTGCCTTTCCGGTCATATTTCCGAGCCATCTTAATCACAAACCAATCGATCTGAAAATAAAAGTTCATCATCAAAAACTTAACCGCTAATCTCAATCTATCCCCTACTCTCATACCCACCTCTTTCTAAACTTCAAGTAATTCTTCACCCTCTCCGGAATATTTCTTCGATCCATATACACCCCAGCCCTACTTACCTCATGCTTTAACCTCACTCCCCGATGCCATACCAATCTATATCCCAACTCCTTGACTCTCATCGCCAAATCCAATTCACACCACTCAGCCGTCCCTTTATATCCCTTGTCAAACCCTCCCACTTTCTTCACTAAATCTCGCCTCAAAGCCATATTACAAGCCTCCAAATAATCCACTTCCCACAACCCCTTCATCTTTAAACACGATTTAAAATTCGACCCCGGTGACCACCAACCATTACTATAAATCCGCCCCACCTCAAACGGTTTATTTTGCAAAACCCACCTCACCCATAGCTTAGCCAGCCAATCTTCCCTCCCATACCACCAAAACACCAGTCGATTTTTCAATAACTTTTCCGGCACCAAAGTCGGCCCCGAAACTCCCCCCACATCCTTATTCTCCTCAAAAATTCTAACCAAATTTTTCGCCCAATCTTTTGACACCACCACATCATCATCAATCCAAACTACAATCTCCCCCTTACTTCTTCGCCACCCCAAATCCCGCGCTTTTACCAACGGCTTCTCCTTCACCACCACCACTTCAAAATCTTTAAAACTCGAAACCTTCAAACTAGCCAAAGTTTTTTCCAAACTTTTAGTTCGACCGCCTAAACAAATAATCACCGATAATTTCATGGCTTTAGTATACTATGATTAAAATCATAGATCGCCAGCGACGAGTAATACTCATTCCCTTCAATTAATATCACCTCATTTTGATTTGACTTTAACTTTTCCTCTAAAATCTTATTCATATTTACCTGCTTCATTAAAGTCTCCGCTTTTTTTTCATCAACCTCTTTTGTCAATTCCATTGCTTGATAATCAAATCCATAAACAATCACATAATCCGCCTGCTCTAAATACCGTTTCATCCTAGCCTGGTTATGGTCAAAATATTCTTCATAAGCCAGCTTTAAATCCGGCCTATTCTCCATCAAATAAAACATTGGATCAGGAATTAAAGGCTTCATCCATACCTTGGCTCCCGACCGTAAATGCTTAGCTATCTCCTGACTATACCCAGCATAATCATACTGGTAATAAAATCTATCAATTCTTAACTGTTCCAGTAAGTTTAAGAAAAAAACAACACAACTCAATAACAAAACTAAATTATACCAACTATCGTTTTTTTTAATAAAGCGGTTAATTAACAATCCCAAGCCCACATAGACCATCATTGATAACAATCCCAAATACCAATCAACTCCTCCCCAAAATACTCCAATCACCATTATTAATGAGACTATCGACCATAACTTTTCACCTCTATTTTTATTTCTTACTAACATTAACATCATTAACACTAAACCATATAATCCAAAAATAATTTTAATCACCAAATCTCCGGCTAAAATTGCCTGAATTGATCTAAAGCTTGGTAAAAACCTTGTTTCCACTGCTAATGAAACTTGATTTAAATCCTTTATAAGAACCTTCGAATACCAAAACCAACCACCCAAACCAATAACTGCCAATAAAGCTGGCCAAATAATCTTATTTAATTTTAATACCTTCCAGTTTTTAGTTACCAAAACATCAACTCCAATCGCTACTACTACCAACCAACCCAAAGCTAAATGCGTTAACACCCCCAACACTAACAGACCTCCCAAAATTATGTAGTTTTTCCTTGATGGACTCTGATTTAATTTTATATACCAACCCAAACTCAATCCTGCTAATAACATAACTAGCACCTCTGGCCGCCCAAATCTTGCTATTCGTAAAAAATTGTAATCCACTGCCAATAATATTCCCGGTAACCATGCCCACTTTAAACTAATCTTCAATAACCTGGATAGCCAATAAGCTAACCCAATCACAAACAATCCCAATATCACCGAACTTACCCGTGTACTGATTAATCCAAATCCAAACACCTTAAACACTCCCGCCAGTAAAATGTAATAAATTGGTCCGTGATAAACAAAATCTTCTAACTGTATCTGAGGCAACTGGCTACTATAAGCTGTTGTGCTAAACCGAGCCTTATCAATCAAACTCCAAGCAATGCTAGCAAACGAAGTCTCATCCGGAAACACTACCGGATCTTTCGTTAATAATAATAAAGTCCAACCCAAGTATATTGCTACGCTAATCAAGACTAAAACACTGACTTTTTTTTTATTCATTTTGTTAAAAACCA
>JBDRQW010000028.1:0-3227 GCA_043826085.1 Candidatus Beckwithbacteria bacterium
GGCTGGGCATATAAGAAAAGTGTTTGAGAATAAAAAGGAGTTTAGGGTGGATGCTGTGAAAGCTGGTTTGAGAATACCGAAGGGTGCGACCCTACTGATTAAGGATTTAACAGATGCAAAATGGGAGGAGTTTAAGGAGGAGTTGGGGGACCTGCCTGCGCAGGCAGGAAGGTTGGTGTTTCAGTTAACTGATTATACGATTGGCGGAGGTTTGGGTACTTTTTTTATTGACAACAAAGAGGATTTAAAAGAGTTTAGGGAGTTTGTGGAGAGGAGGGGTATTCACCCCTTAAATAACAATAAACAAGTAAAGGGTAGAGGGTATTCACCCTCTACGGCTATTAATAGGAATAGTCAGGGGAGGGTGTTGGAATTTGTGAATGTGACTGAGAGGATTGAGGGTCGGCAGGCGAGCATAGCCGGGTGTGCGACGTTTTATGGAACTGTAGCTTGTGTATTGCAAAACCAGATTATGGACCAGCCGGAATTGGCGGCTTTGGCGGGAAGGTCGGGGGTGTGGTTGGGGCAGGATTGGCATGTACGATTTAGTGAGAAGGCGCAATTATTGGCAGAAAAACAAGTTAAAAAGTGGGGAGAGTATATTTATAAAAAAGGATATAAAGGAATTTTTGGATTAGATTTGATAGTTACAAATGAGGATGAAGTGTATGCGATTGAGTGTAATTCGCGCTATACGGGAGCTTTTCCGGTGTTGACGATGGCACAGTTAGTGAACAAAGAAATGCCGATTGATGTTTGGCATTTGTTGGAGTGGATGGGGGTGGAGTACGAGATGGATATTGATGAGGTGCAAGAGGTGTATAGGGAGCCGAAAAAGGGGGCGTTCGTGTTACTACATAATTTGGAGAGAAAGTTTGTGACGCCAACTAAGACGGTGAAGGCGGGGGTGTGGGGCCTGTATTCGGGTCCGAGTACGGACTCGAGTCCTCAAAGGTCCGGCCTTAAAGGAGTACCTTCAAGAACGGACCTTAATCTTAAGTGGGTGAGGCCGGGGTTTTCGTTACTTGATATTAAAAACGAGGATGAGTTTATTTTGTGTGATCGGGTGCCGACCGAGGAGATGGTTTTAAAGCCGGCGGAGAGAATGGGGAGGTTGATATTTAATAGAAGGATTGTGACGGATGAGGGGGAGTTATTAGATTGGACGAGGGGAGTGATTAAGGCAATTTATGATAAGTTTGAGTTAGGGGTGGTTTCAGCGAGAGCAGTGAGTTAGGCGGAGGGATAACGGATTAGACTGTTTGAGGAAATAAGATGATAAGCTGTTGATTGGTTTGGATGACGACATGTAAAGGCGTTGGTGATTTGGTTTTGACTGTATGAGTATAAGACTGGTTCTGGTTTTTTACCTTTATTGTTTTCTGTGTTGGGAGGGAAATTAACAAGTTCAAAAACTATAAATTTTTCGTCATATTTTAAAATGCCATATAGTTCTTGTTCTTTTTTAACCAATTGATTATTTTTGGCGGTGGTTAGTTCGTGTTCAACGGCATAAACTAGTTTAATGGGAATATCGTTATTGGAAATTTTAATAGATTGTCCAGATATTTTTGATTCGGTTTGGCCAACAGAAAAATTCAGTTGGTGAATAAATGAATTTTTAGTTTTAAGGGTCAAAGTTTTTTTTTGAAGCAAAGACCAAGCATAGGTATTTCTATCTTGGTTTAAAGATGGAAATTTTAAAGCTTCCTCTAGGGTTTTGAACTTAGGAAAGGTTTTAAGGTTATCCTTGAATTGTTCTTTAGGGTCAATTTTGAGATCCTTTAGGTGGTGGTTCTGTGGTATGGACCTTTCACTCATAGTAGTTGATATTATAGGTTAAAATTGATATAATTCTGGACATAATATGGACATGTTACCCAAGACGAAATTTATCAGTAGTCCAGAATTTGAAGCTGAGAGAGTAATTTTAACGGCTAAAGTGGTGGCGGAGGGGTTTTATAAAGATAAGGGTTTTGTGGTGGTAGAGAAGGTGGGAAATTTGGAAGCGAGTGAGGTGATATTGCCAAAGTTGGATTATGGGAAAATTAAAGATTTTTGGAAGAGGGTGATTAGAGTGCCATTGCAAATTCCGGTGAAGGCAGATGGTGAATTAATTAAGCAAGTGATGGGGGGTATTCCTGCCTACGCAGACAGGCACTCCTTAAAGAAAAGAGAAGGTTACGAACTAAAATTTCGGAAAGTTCGTAACCTTAGAAAGAGCGATTGGGAGAAAGTTGAAGATAGGTTTTGGGAATTAGTGAAAGATTGGATGGTGGCAGAGTATGATTATATTAAGGATTTGGAGGTAAGGGTGACTAGGTATGGGACGGTGTCTTCTTATCGATTTTTAAATAAAGATAAAAATCAAAAACTGGTTTGTTATTTGAGGGAAGATGCGGATTTGGGACAGTTAGCGGAGATTATTTTGACGGCTTTGATTTTTCCTAATAAGAGGGATTTAAATTTGAGTTGGAGTCAGATTGAGGGAACGGTGGACTTTTTATTAACAAGATCTAAAATGGCTAGTTTATTTCCAGGATTTAAACCGACGATGAATAATTTGGTAAAAGTGAGTCAAAAAGATAGGAGAAAATCTGAGACGTATTTGAAAAATTTGGGAGTAGAGTATGATAGGCGTGACTTGGAAGTGATTGATGGGCGGGTGTGGGTAAGGGGAAAATTGGCGGGCAAAGAATTTAGTGAAAAAGAAGAGAAATTGCTTAAATTATTGATAAAGAGAAAGGGAGAAGTAGTTAGTTTTGATGAAGTGGCGGATTGTTGGTGGGGGGAGGGGGAGTTTGTGAGTTTATGGGCGTTGAATAAGGCGGGGCAGAGATTGAGAAATAAACTAGTGAGACTAGGGTTTAATAGGGAGGTATTGAGGACGATTTATAAAAAGGGATATTGTTTGGGGTAGGCCTACAGGCCTGCCCCGATTTAATCGGGGGATGATCCTTGTAGGTTGGGAAGGTGGGTTGGGATTGTGGTAAAATAGCCAACTTATGGGATTTAGAGCGATTACAATTGCGGATAGGGTGGAAAAAAGGGTGGTTGAGCGAGGTTTAAATTATATTGGCCGGGTAAAGGTGGTCAAGGTTGAAAGCGGTTTTATCGAGGCTCGGGTTTATGGAACTGAGGTTTATACGACTAGTATTCGTAAACAAGGAAACGAATATATTGATGATTGTAATTGTCCTTATAGACCGACTTGCAAGCATACTGTT
>JBDRQW010000029.1:0-6893 GCA_043826085.1 Candidatus Beckwithbacteria bacterium
TTTTTTGTAAAAGGACCATAAGTTAAACGACTAGAAGTGGCAATCTGATTTAGATATTTTTTGGCAGTTGCATTAAGCTTGATGTTTCCGACTGTGATCTGGTGCTTTTCCATAGGGTCGATTGTATCATAATTGATAGAGACGGTAATCTTGATTTTGATAAATTAAAATATAATCTAGTAGTTGATGTTCTTGAGTAACAACTAAATAGTTAAAATTATATTTTGATTGAAGGCTTAAAAAATCCTGAGTGCTTAATTGATTAAAGTCAGTTAGATCGATCATCTTTTCCTGCCAAATATTGGCATAGTCAGCTGAATAAAAACTAACTCCACCATCCTTTAAATCACCGACTATTCCTCGTTGAGAAAAATCTCTAAATCCAGCAATTGTGGGTGGAGTTAAAAATATGGCTGTTTTATCAGTATTATTTTTTACCCATAGCTGTAGATCTAACCAAGTCTTGTATTGAGATAAATCTTTAATTAAGGCGTTTGGGTAATGAAAATATAAAGGTAATTTTATCTGAGGTTTAATAATTAATAGTTTATAGCTAGAAAAAGCTATTAAAGTGACTATTATAAAATATTTTAAATAAACTGGTTTAAGTTTTAATTTTATAAAATCTTTTTTAAGTAAAAATAAACTGGCTGGCAGGCCCCAGATAAGCGTAAAGTGATAAATAGTTAAATGATCTTCCCAAAGAAAAACACCGACAAGAGCTAAAATGGTTGTTAATTGATGGACTAAGTATCTGGTATTAAAAATCGTGTAAATAAGATAAGAGAAGCTAATTAGACTAATAATAAACACGAGGTTAATTGATCGTAAAAGTTGTAACTGAATTATTAATGGGTGCGGATAAATTAAAGCAATCAAACTATGAAAAAGAAAAAGAAATAGGCAGATAATAATAAATGTCTTAAGCTGTTTTTGATATTTTCCAAAAAGTTTGTTTTTAAAATAAAGATAACTTGAGCCAAGTAATGATAAAAATAAAACTAAGTTACCCCAACCAGTCCAGTTCCAAAGATGAGGAAAGCTATAAGTACCGCGTTGTCTAATAGTATTAACCCAAGATGGATTTAAGCCAATAAAGCCAGGGAATATTTTTGTTTGCAGAAAATAACGGTAAAACCAGAAAATAAATACTGGGATTGGAATAGATGGATTTACTAAAACAGCTAGAATAAGTACCAGTAAACTATAGATTTTTTTGTTAAGTAATATAAAGCTTAAAGCTAGTAAGCTTAAACCTAAGCTTAAATCCCTGCTAACAAAATAAAAATGATGAGTCATGTAGCCAATTTGAGCTGCCCATTTAGGCAAGATAAAGAAAACAACCGCTAGAAAACTGACCAATTTTTTCTTATAAAGGGTCTGAGACAGATAGTAGATTGAAAAATATAAAAGCCAAAGAGAAATACAATAATATATAAGGTGAGTCCAAGCTAGGGAAAGGTGAAAAAAATTAGTGATAAAAACAATAAAATAATTGAAAATTGAATAAGTATTGTGAGGTTGAGAAAAATAATAATCTTTTAAATAAAGAGAGGAATCAACTAGTTTATTTAGGTATGGTAAATAGTGGTGGTGGTCAATCACGCCATAATAATAACCATAAATTAAAGGGCTAATAAAAGTTAAAAGTGTAATTATTATATAGCTCATAAGATGATAAAATGATTGTATCATGAACAAAGAAAAGGATAAGTCATTTATTATTTGGTTAATATTGGTAAATATATTAATTGGCTTGGTTTTTAGCTTTTATCACTTATTGATCCCAGTTAAATATGAGCAAGATTATTATTCCCCCTTGGTGCTTAATACTAAAGCGGATGGTTTGGCATTAGATGAAACTATAGCATATGGAATTAAGACTAGAGAAGTTCTGGATGGTAATTGGAAATTAAGCGACAGTTATTTATGGGAGTATAAAAATAAACCATCACCTCTTATTGGAGAGTTGCTACCGGCATTGATAATGAGCGGATTTTCAAAATTTGGAAGTAACGTAGACAAAGGATTTATGTTGGCAGATTTTGTTTTACCAATGATTATTTTCTCTGGATTAAGTTATTTAATTTATTTACTATCCGCTAAACCT
The DNA here is from genome assembly GCA_043826085.1 of Candidatus Beckwithbacteria bacterium. Lineage (GTDB taxonomy): Bacteria > Patescibacteriota > Microgenomatia > UBA1400 > CG1-02-47-37 > CAXBYZ01. The sequence continues at coordinate 2,111 of JBDRQW010000029.1, forward strand.
TGGTTATCTACTTTGGGCTCTTTAATAGTAATGATTTTCTTTAAATATTTTAAGTATCTGCCTTATATTCCCTCAATGATTAAAATAGCTTTCCAGGCGTTGACTGAAGGAAGTATTTCAGAATTTGTGAGAAGTTTTCATCCTCAAGTAAGTTTTATATTTATGTTGTGGTTGGCAATATTGGTTTTTAAGATTAATAATCAGCAAAAAAATAATACTAAGTCAACTATATTGTTGGGGGTAGTTTTAGGTAGCTTATTTTATAGTTATTTGTTTTTCTGGACTTTTGCCTTAACTTGGCTGGGAGTATATTTTATTTGGTCTTTAATTAAAAAAGAAAAAATCATAGCCAAAATTATCTTAAGGGGAAGTTTATTAGGATTAATTTTGGGTGCACCATATTTTATTACTCTGATTAAATTCTTTTTATCCCCATTAAAGGATTCGTTTTTATCAAATTTTCAATATTCATCTAATTTAAATATTAATAATATAGGATTAGTAATAATATTATTAGTTTTAGTTAATTTTTTACTCAAAAAACCTCGTGAAAGAATTTATTGGCAAACTTTCTACACTACTGCAATAGTATTGATTTTTGCTGTAAAAATTTCAGGATTTTCAATTAATGATGCTATAGGTCACTGGATGGTTAGAATAGTTTATCCTTTTTCCATGATTTTTTTAGTTACTGTACTAATAAAAATTCTTAAGAAGGATTTAAAAAAATTGACGATAATTTTAACAATTTTACTTATTATTTATCAAGCTAGAGTCCATTGGAAATATTTTTCACTTCGGCATGAAGCCTATGCAATAGAAAGTTCAAAGATAGAAATGTTTATGTTTTTGAATGAAAATTTGCCTGCTAATAGTGTCGTAGTGACTGGGAGTTTAGTAGATAACTTATATTTAGCGACTTACACCCCAGCGAATATTTTTATTCCTCGATCTCAGCAAAGTTTGGCTCCTGAAAAAGAAAGAGTCGAAAGGTTTTTAGCAGCTTATAAAATTCTCCAGATAGATGAAGGTAAAATTGCTAATATGTTTAGATTTACAGATGAAAATGAGGAATTAGCAAAGCAACATTTATTTAATTTAGATGAATGCGGAGGTATTTATTTGTATTTTTGGAAATATTCAATTAATCATCGTTATAAATATTATGATTGTTCTATACCAGAAGAAGAAATTGATAATTTATTGGATCAATATGAAAAAACAAGTAATGATTTAGAAAATTGGCAAGGACAATATAAAATGGATTACTGGCTTTGGGGATCGTTTGAAAAAAATTGGGCTCAAGTTGATTTGGATAAATTGATTGGCTGGGAGCTAGTATGGCAAAATGAAGATTATAAGTTGTTTAAAATTTAGCAATCATACATTGACTAGTTGGAAGTTTAATAATTTATTAGGTTTTGGCAATTAGGATTAAGTTGCCAAGTTTAAGTTTAAGTTTAAGTTTTCTTAAATAAGAGTTTTTAACTAAGTTTGTTAAGAAAGATTTTATTTTTTCGGGTAAAGGTAGTAAATGAAACAGATAACCAAGTGAATATATATTATATGTTGATTTAATTTGAAGTACATTAAATTTATTTTTTTTAAAGATTAAAGACATGGTGGATGGTGAGTACAAATAAGAATGCTCTATGTCTATTATCGGGGATTTTTCTTTTAAGATTTTTGCCTGAAGAGACTCAACGTTATGATTGATAGCCAGGATTACTCCACCGGATTTTAATAAATAGTGACAGTCTTTTAAAAACTGGTTAGGATTTAAAATGTGATCAAAAGTTTGGAAGAAACAGATAACATCAAATGAGTTTTTTTTGAATAGTTTTCTACTAAACATGGTGTTTTTAATTTCTTTTTTGATTGAGTTTGGAGTTTTTTTGATAGCGTCTAAACTGGGCTCTACGCCTTTAACTTTTCTATAACCTTGCCGTTTAGCTTCGAGTAAAAAAAAGCCGTTTCCACAACCAATTTCAAGTAAACTGTTTTTGTTGACGTTGAAGTTTTCGAGACTATGAAGATAGTAGCCATATGTTTTGGTTAGATCCAAGATTTGATCTTGATAAGTTAAGAGGCTGTTTTTGTATAGTTTGGCCAGCTTGTCAGTTTCTAAAATAGAGTCAGCATAAATTAAGCCACAATTATGACATTGAACGGTTTTATAACGCAATCTATCCGGTAGTCTTCTGGCTGAAAAAATCTTTTTACTTAGCTGTGAGAGTTTAAAGTTTTGAGAGTAAAGAGTTTTTTTAGTAGCTTTTGGACCACAAATGGGGCAAAACTGGATTTTCATGAAAGGATTATTTTTTTAACAGTGGTTGCTATTTTTTGTGGTGAAAGACCGTGCCTGGCTCTTAAAAATACTTGATTACCAACGCTGGGCGAGAAAGAAGCTCCTATACCTAAGCGTTTAAACTTAACTTTTGATCCAGATTCCGCCAAGACTTCGGCAAGAGCACTGCCTAAACCACCGATAATTGAGTGTTCCTCAATAGAAAAAATATGACTGTGATTATTGGCAGTTTTTATAATTAAATTTTTATCCAATGGTTTAATTGTGGGCATGAGAATGATAGTTGGATCAATTGAATGTGCTTTTAGGAGTTTCGTGGCCGATAAAACATTGGCAGAAATTCCGCCGGTAACAAAGATGGCCATTTTTTTACCTTGGTGGAGAGTGTAACCATGGCCAAGTTTAAGGTTGGGGGGGGTTGAATGAAGATTGGGTTCACCGACCTTCCCTAAACGAAGATAAACAGGGCCTTTATGTTCAATGGCTTTTTGAGTTAGAATTTTTGTTTCCAAGGGATCAGATGGGCTTAAGATGGTTAAGTTGGGAAGTGGTCTTAAAACACTTATGTCTTCGTAGTTGCAATGACTAGAGCCCGCGAGTCCATAACCTAGTCCTCCGCCAACGCTGAATATTTTTACGTTGGCATTTTGGTAGCAGATATCGTTTCGAATAAATTCATAGGGGCGAAAGCTAACAAAATTAGCAATGGAATAGGTAATTGGAATCAAACCGGATAAGGCCATACCAGCTGCCATGCCCATCATATTTGATTCGGCTACGCCTAAGTTAAAAAATCGGTTAGGAAATTTTTCTTTAAAATCTTCAAAGACAGTGAAGCCCAAATCGGCAGTTAATAAAACTATTCGCTCATCTTTTTCAGCAAGTTTTTCTAGAGTTTTTACAAAAGCAAGTCTCATAAGTTTCCCCTTAATTCTTTAAGCCCCTGTTTTAGATGCTCATCTGAAGGATTCCAGTAGTGCCATTCAAGATCATCTTCCATGAAAGAAACTCCCTTACCTAAAACTGTATGAGCAATGATAACCGTAGGCTTGTTTTTAGTAAGTGGAGTGTTTAGAGCTTGATGAAGCTCCTTAATGCTATGACCATCTACTTCTAAAACTCTCCAACCAAAAGATTGCCATTTTTGTTTGAATGGTTCTAGGTTAACTACCTGATTAGTTCTACCAAAAGCTTGGATTTTATTATAGTCAATAATAATAGTTAAGTTGTTTAGTTTTTGGTGGGAAGTTACTAAAGCTGCTTCCCAAGTTGAGCCTTCATCGCATTCGCCGTCACTTAAGATAGCATAAACTTTGTAAGTACATTTATTAATCTTGCCAGCCAAGGCCATGCCTGAGGCAACTGATAAACCGTGGCCCAGTGAACCAGTGCTAGCATCAACTCCAGGAGTATGAATTTCTGGATGGGCGGCTAAAGTGGTGTCGTTAAGGTGGTAAGTGTAAAGGGTTTCTTTTGAGATAAAGCCTTTTCTATACAAAACCGAATACAGAGCAGAGCAACCATGACCTTTGCTTAAAACAAATCTGTCTCTTTTTGGATTATTGGGTTTTTGAGGATAAACATTTAAAGTGGAAAAGTATAAAAGGGTAATTCCCTTAATTAGCCACTAGATTTTAATAATTCGAGAATTTTTATTATTTGTTGTTTGTGGTTTAATCTACGGTTATTATACCTCCAAACATACTCTCCAAGAAAGAGGTATAAATATTGTCTTTGAACACCACCTTTAGCGGCTAATTTTCTTTTAAGATATCCCCAAAAGCCTTCTAAGCCGTTAATATGGATATTGCCTCTAACATATTCATGTTGACTATGATTAACGGTTCTATGGACATAACCTTGTGAGGCTAAACCAGTGTATGAATGATAAGTATCGGAGCAAATTTTACTACCAGGTTTTACCTTTTTAATAATAATTGGAATTAAGTCTTTAGCTTTAGTATTGTCTACTAATTCAGCAAAGACTTTACCAGATCTACAGAGGATACCGAAGATAGGTTGTTTAGTAGTCCCAAAACCTCTTTTTGACTCTTTTCCAAAGATTTCTTTTTCTTTTTTAAGTTGATTTTTATTCTTATTTTTCTTTTGACCGCCAAGGTAAGTTTCATCCACTTCTACCGTACCGAAGAACTCTTTAGGAACATCAGTAACAAGTACTTGACGAATTCTTTTTAGTGCTTGATAGGCTTGATTTTTACCTAATCCCATTTTTCCAGCAATCCATAAACCACTTCTTTCTAAAAGAAACCAACCAATGATATTTTTCCACTTTGTTCTATTTAATCTAATACCTTTTACTAACCAAAAAGTAAACTCAAAACCACACTCAGAACAGCGTTTTTTACCCCTTCTAACCCGATAAAATTTCTTGTTTCCGCAACGAGAGCACTTTTGGATTGACATAACAATCTAATCTTAACATTTCTTGTGGCTGTTTTGAAGAATTACCCTATA